>JAGWBQ010000002.1:0-127257 GCA_021295815.1 Gemmatimonadota bacterium
GGCGGCTTCGGCGCTGACTTCGTCGCCCGCGGTCCATGTTCCAGCCTCGCCGGCGCAGGAGGTGGTCGATCTTCCGGATGAAGACCGCCTCCTGGCTTTCGAGACCGAGGAGCTCTTCTCCGTCGGCGGATTCGAGGCCACCGGCTGGGACGCTTTCGGAGACGTGGAAGGGGTGGCATTCGACGATTCCGGTCACCTGTACATCTTCGACGGTCAGGTGGCACGGATGTTCGTGCTCGACCGAGACGGCAGGCTGGTCCGGGATTTCGGTAGGCAGGGGGAAGGGCCCGGCGAGCTTCGCGGACCGTGGGACTTCGCCGTCACGCCTGACGGACGCACTATCATCCACGATGCGGCTGATGGCGCGTTCGTGATCTTCGCTCCCGACGGGTTATTCGAACGACAGGTTTCCACGAGTGGTGGCTTCGAAGCCCTCGCCGCCGGCGGCAGTTTCAGTTTTTCGGGGGTATCAGTGGGTCGGTTTCGCGCCCTTGGGGAGGGCGACGAGGTCGTTGCGTTCTCGGGTCGAAAGGTGACCCGCTGGAACGTCTCCGGTCAAGATGCCGAGAGCGCGGTCGTGCTCGAGGGCTGGGAGCCGCCGCCGGCGCCAAGGCGCGAAGTTCCCCAGGGCCAGTTGTCGGAAGGGGTCAGCGTGAACTTACAGGTCGAGAGAGCGTTCACGCCGGGCATGTATGCCACTTCGTTCGCGGACGGCCGCATCGCCTATTCCGACTCATCCGACTACGAGATCCGGTTGGCAGGGCCCGACGGGGAGATCTTTCGCGTTTTCCGTCGGGCCATAGCGTCCGAGACCGTCACGGAGGAGGTGATGGCCAACGAACGGGAAAGGAGAGAGCGACCAGAACGAGCACCGAAAAGCAGCTTTTCGATTGTGATGAACGGGGTGGACGTTGGTGGATTGATGCAGCAGTGGGAAGCGGATCCCAAAAACCTCGTCTTCTGGCCGGAGGTCCCGGTGTTGAGGGGCATCCGATCGAGCTGGGAAGGACTGCTCTGGATCCGCCGCAGGGGTGATAAACCTCACGAAATCGACGGACCCATCGACATCGTCCACCTTGCCGACGGCTACGTCGGCACTCTCGAAGGGGGCACCCCGTTGCCCGACGCGTTCGGACCGGACGGCATCGTCGCCTACATCGAGATGGACGAGTACGACGCACAGCGAGTGGTGGTAAGGAGGCTGCCGGAGGCGGTGCGCTGACTCCGACTCCCGGTTCGGGCGCCTGACCGCACCTCGCTTCCGCCGACACCGTTCGCATGCTCACCCGGATCGTGAAAAGATCCGCATGATGCCGAACATGGCCGCGAATTCCATGGAACCGGAACGCATTGGCGGCGGTGGAGCTCCCTCCAACGCACTCGTTGTCGAACTCGACGCCTACCATGGACCTCTGGGCCTCCTGCTCCATCTGATCCGATCCCAGGATCTGGACATTTTCGACATCCCGGTCGCGGGGATCACCGCCCAGTTCCTCGAGGTCGTCCACGGAAGCGGTGCGCTGCAGCTCGACGAGGCTGGCGAGTTCATGGAGACCGCCGCCATGCTCCTCCGCATCAAGTCGCAGATGTTGCTGCCCGACCCCGACGAGACCGACTTCGAGGACCCGAGGGCGGAACTGGTTCGACGCCTCTTGGAGTACGAGCAGATGCGGGAGCTGGGACGCCGCCTCAGGAAGGCGGAGGAGGCTCGCAGGCTCCGTTACTCCAAGGGTTACGTTGAGGAACGTCCGACTCGAGAAAAACCGGAAGTCGAACTTCGGCTGAGCTGGAACGAGCTCATGGAAGCCGCGCGCGATCTTGTCAGGCCGCCTCAACCTCCGCCGGTGCCGGCTCCGAGGGTGACGGTCGCCGAAAAAACCGCGTTGGTCGTCGAGCGGCTGCGGACGGCAAGACGCGTCGAGTTCCACTCCCTCATCGTGGATAGGGACGCCATGCAGGTCGCCGTCACCCTGCTGGCATGCCTGGAGCTTGTGAGGAAGCGAACGATCCGGCTGCGCCAGGTCCGCCAGTTTTCGCCGCTATGGCTCTACCGCGCCACGAGCGGTGGGCAGAGCGCAGACCCTGTGGAGGGAACGTGAGCCTGGATGTCTCCAGGATCGTCGAGGCGGTCCTCTTCGCCTCCGACGTGCCGCTCTCCGCCGACGAAATCGCGCGAGCCCATGAAGACCTGGACGAAGAGGCCGTAGACGGAGCGTTGGCGCAGCTCCAGATGGAGTACGCAATCGAGGGGAGGGCCTTCGCGATCGTGAACGCGGCCGGCGGACACCAGATTCTCACGCGACCGGAGTTCGCACCCTATCTCGAACGCGCGGCGAGCGTTCCGAAGGTGGCGAGGCTCTCGGCGCCCGCACTCGAAACTCTCGCGATCGTCGCCTACCGCCAACCCATCGGGCGGGTGGAGATCGAGCACGTTCGCGGCGTCGGTTCCTCCGGGGTGCTGCGCACGTTGTTGGATCGCGGGCTGATCGCTGTGACCGGACGCGGTGAAGGGTTGGGAAGACCTCTGCTCTACGGGACCACCGACGGCTTCCTGGAGCACTTCGGCTTCACCGGCCTGGACGATCTGCCGCGGCCTGCCGACCTTCCCGTCGTTCTCACCGACGAGAGCACGAACGCCGGCGACTCCGCCGAGGCCGATCAAGGCTCCACTGAAGCCGCCTCGGACTCCACCGCTCCCCAGACAGCCGAGGTGTGATGTCGATCCGACTGCACAAATACGTCGCGAGCTGCGGTCGCGCCTCGCGCCGAGAAGCCGAGCGCCTGATGGCCGCCGGCAGGGTCGCGGTGAACGGCAAGCCGGTGAGCGAACCCGGCGCCCTCGTGGATCCGGAACGCGACCGAGTGACCGTGGACGGTGTAGCCGTCAGGGAGCGGCGCGTCCGCTGGATCGCGCTCAACAAGCCCAGAGGAGCGGATGTCACCCGGCACGACCCCCACTCGGAACTCTCGATCTATGACCTCTTGCCTCGGGAGCTCGCCCACCTGTTCTATGTCGGCAGGCTCGACCGTGAGAGCGAGGGGCTCCTTCTGATGACCAACGACGGCGCCAAGGCTCATGCCATCCAGCATCCTTCGGGGGCCGTCGATCGGGAGTACGAGGTGGAAGTCGCGGGAAGCGAGGTCCTTGCGAAAGTTTCCAGGCTCGCGAGGGGAGTCGCCCTCGAGGACGGGACGGCAAGACCGGTCGATATCGGCGTGTCTTTCGGCTCGCGGGGAGAGGCGACTCTTCGCCTCGTGCTCAGGGAAGGGCGGAAGCGAGAGGTCCGCAGGATGATGGCCGCGGTCGGACTCGGGCTCAGGCGTCTCACGCGCACTCGTTTCGGTTCGGTCAGCCTCGGCTCCCTTCCCGCAGGCGAATGGCGCGACCTGACCGAGCGGGAAATGGACGGGCTCGCACAGGCGCCGAAGAACGTGGCTGGCGCCGCCACGCGAGACCGTCGCGGACTGCGGAAGCGACGTGGCCTCCAGGGGTGAAGGCCATGAAGTCGGAGTTCTTCCCGAATCTCGTCGTGGTCGACCATCCTCTCGTCCGCGACAAGATGACCCGGCTTCGTTCAGCCGAATGCGGCGTCCGAGATTTCCGGGAGTTCGTTCGGGAGGCGACGGCGTTGGTGGCCTACGAGGCCCTGCGCGAAGTCGGCGAGGAGGCGGTGGCGGTAAGGACTCCCCTCGAACTCTCGGTGGGCTCGCGGGTGCCCGCCCGCACGTTGGCATCGGTCGTCGTCCTCAGAGCCGGTCTGGGCATGATCGAGGCGGTCGAACGGCTCGTCCCCGGCATAGCCGTGGGCCATGTGGGCATGGAGCGGGACCACGAGACGCTCGAGGCCTCCGAGTACTGCTTCAAGGTCCCGCCGGGATTGGAATCTCGGCACGTGCTGGTGCTCGATCCGATGCTGGGGACCGGGGGAACCGCCACCGCGGTCGTCACGGGGCTCAAGAAGCGGGGCGCTCGCAGCCTGGCGTTCATATGTCTGGTCACCTGCCCTGAGGGCGCTCTGGCCTTCCAGTCCGCGCACCCGGACGTGTCCGTTCATACGGCCTCGTTCGATCGCGAGCTGAGCCGGTCCGGCTACATCCTCCCCGGACTCGGTGACGCCGGCGACAGGCTCTTCGGAACGGAGGGCTGAACCGTGAAGGTCCTGATCGTCGGCGCCGGCGCTGTCGGCTTCGATCTGGCGCGACGGCTTGCGGACGAGAGCCAGGACGTCGTCGTCGTCGACAACGAGCCTGAAAGGATCGAGTTCATATCGAACCAGCTCGACGTGCTCGCCATCGGAGGCAACGGCGCATCGATTCCCGTTCTCTCGCGGGCCGGAGTCCGGGACGCGGGGCTCATTCTCTCGGTCACGAGCCGCGACGAAGTCAATCTCATCGCCTCCATGGCGGGCAAGCGCATGGGCGCCAAACGGGCCATCGCGCGCATTTCCTCCCCGGAATACTACCAGAGCGGCAACGTGCTCTCCGGCGACGCTCTCGGTATCGACCGGATGGTGAACCCTGAACGCGAGTGCGCTCGGGAGACCTACAACCTTCTCCGGAGCGAGATCGCCACCGAGGTCATTCCCATCGCCGACGGCCTCGTGTACCTGATCGGTCTTCGCCTCGACGCCGACGCTCCCGTGCTCGGTCGCTCGCTGAGCGTTCTGGGCGAGGAGCAGGCCGAAGCCGGCAAGCGCAGATACTCGGCGGTCGCGGTGATGCGCGGGGACCGGACGATCATCCCGCGTGGAGACACCGTTCTGGAGGCAGGCGACAAGACCTACCTGCTCTGTCCGCCCGACGCCATCGCGGACATCGGACGTCTCGCCGGGAAGGAGCGCTCCCACCTGCAGCGGGTCATGATCGCGGGCGGCAGCGCGGAAGGGGAGCGGCTGGCTCGCATCCTCTGCGACAACGGCATTTCCTGCACTCTGGTGGAAAGAGACAAACCACGCTCGCACGAGATCGCCAAGGCGGTGCCCAAGGCTCTCGTGATGCATGCCGACGCCACCCACCTGGAGCTCCTGGAAATGGAAGGCGTGTCGGGCGTCGACGGCTTCGTGGCCGCTACCGGGAGCGACGAGACCAATCTGCTCGTCTCGCTGCTCGCGAAGAGCGCGGGAGCGCCCAAGGTCATCAGCCTGGTGCACGAGTTCGACAACTTGAGGCTCGTTCCCAAGGTCGGGATCGACGCCGCGGTGTCGCCGCGCATGTCCACGGTCAATGCCATCATGCGGTACGTCAGACGCGGGAAGGTCGCGACCCTTGCAGAGGTGATCGACGCCAGCGCGGAGGCGCTCGAGTACGTGATCGAACAGGAGACGCCGGTGGCGGGGCGTCCGCTCCGCGAAGACTATATGCCGGCGGGCGCCGTCGTGGGGGCCATTGTGAGAGACGGCAAGATGATCGTTCCTCATGGCGACGACGCGCCGCTTCCCGGTGACGAGGTGATCGTCTTCGCCCTGAGGAACGCCGTGCGCAAAGTCGCGAAACTCTTCACGTAGTGTCTCTCCGCAGAGTCGCCGCCGCCGTCGGCCTTCTCCAGCTCGCGGTGGGATTCGCCATGACGCTTGCCGCCGCAGTGGCGGCTCTCTACGGCGGGAAAGATGCCGGCGGGATCGCTCTGGCGGCGCTCGTAACCTTGGCGGCGGGCGCGGCGCTCAGCAGGGCGAACCGAGTCAAGGGCGGCCTCACGCACCGGGAGGGATATGCCGTCGTGGCGCTGGCGTGGGGTCTGGCGGCGCTTCTGGGCACTCTCCCCTATGTCCTGACGGGGACGCTTCCGCCTTTCCACGCCCTCTTCGAGTCCATGTCCGGCATCACTGCCACGGGCGCTACGGTGATCGGCGACGTCGAGTCCCTGCCCAAAGGTGTTCTCTTCTGGAGAGCGATCTCGCAGTGGTTGGGCGGCATGGGCATCATCGTGCTTCTGGTGGCGGTTCTGGGCCACCTGGGGGCTGGAAGCGTGCGCCTCTTCTCGGTGGAGGCCGCCGGCCCGACCCCCGAGAGGATAAAACCCCGGATCACCCAGACCGCAAAGCTGCTCTGGCTGGTCTATCTGGGTCTTACCGCAAGCCACTTCCTTCTTCTTCTCGCCGGAGGGCTCAACGCGTTCGACGCCATCGCACACGCTTTCACCACGGTCGCGACCGGTGGCTTCAGCACCAACAACCTCTCGGTCGGCGGATTCGGATCGGCGTACGTCGAATGGGTGACCACCTTCTTCATGTTCTGCGGCGGAGTCAATCTCGCCCTCCACTTCCGGGCCGCCACCGGAAAGCCGGTCTATCTGAAGAGCAGCGAGTGGCGCGTCTTCACCGTGCTGGCCGTGGGAACGGGACTCCTGATCGCGGCGCTTCGGATTGGTGGGGGAGCGGAGACGGGCGAGGCCGTCCGGCAGAGTCTCTTCCAGTCGGTGGCGATAATCACCACCACGGGCTACGCCGCCGGCGACTACGAGACCTGGGGCGCGGGCGCGCAGATGCTGCTCTTCATGCTCTTCCTCGTCGGCGGCATGGTCGGATCGACTTCCGGGGGCGTCAAGGTACAGCGGGTAATGGTGCTGGCCAAGCACGCCGGCAACCAGCTCCGTCGTCTTCTGCACCCGAAAGCCGTCCTCTTCCCCCGAATCGACAACAAGCCGGTGAACGAGGACATCCTCGCCGCCGTCACGGGCTTCATCGTTCTCTTCGGGGCGATTCTCCTGCTTGGAGCGGTCGCCCTGGCGACGATGGGGATCGATCCGCTGACGGCCATCGCGGCGAGCGCTGCCACCGTGGGGAACGTCGGTCCGGGGTTCGGAGAGGTGGGCGCCGTGGACAACTACGGCTGGATGCCCGCTCCGGCCCTCGCGCTGCTCTCCTTCCTCATGCTGGTGGGCAGGCTCGAGGTCTTCACCGTTCTGCTCCTGTTCCACCCGGACATGTGGAAGGGTTTGCGGGTCCGGAGGTAGGGCGGTCGGCCCTCCGCGAAGCGGTTGGCTCGGTCGTCAGTTCTCCCAGATTTCGCGGATCAGCCCCTCGCGTTCCGCGTCGGGCAGGAATGCCGCCTCGAAGCCGTTTCGGGCGATAGTGCGCAGGGCTCCCTTGTCGAGGCCCAGGTCGTCGCGGGCGTGGCGATACTCGTCGATGAGATTCACGCCCGACATCAGCCGGTTGTCGGTACAGATGCTCGTGCGCACGCCCTCCTCGTAGAAACGGCGCAGGGGATGCTCCGCGTGAGTGGCCGCGACCCGGGTCTGTACGTTCGAGGTCTGGCAAACTTCGATAGTGACGCCTAGATCGCGGACGCGGGCGAGAAGCTCCGGATCTTCGACCAGACGCGTGCCGTGTCCGATGCGCCGGGCGAAACCTTCTTCGATCGCCTGACGGATCGAGCTCGGTCCCCAGGCCTCACCGGCGTGGATCGTGATGGGTAGACCGGCTTCCCTCGCCAGTTTGAAGGCTTCGGCATGATCGCGAACCGGATAGCCCTTCTCGGGTCCGGCGATGTCGAAGCCGCAGGCCGCGCGTCCGCGACGGCCGACTGCGAGCTCGGCCATCTCCATCGAGTGCGACGCCGGAAGACTCCTCAAAGCGGCGACGATCCCCTGAGCCCGACAACCGGTATCGGCCTCGCCTTGGCGCAGACCTTCCTCCACTGCCGAAACGACCTTCTCGACGTCGAGTTCACCCTTGGCATGGAGGTGCGGGCAGTAGCGAATCTCGACGTAGCGCGCGTTGTCGGCCGCCGAATCCTCGACGATCTCTCTCGTGACGCGGACGATGGAGTCTCGATCCTGCATGATCGAGAGGGTGAGCGCGAAGCCCCTAAGGTACTCGTTGAGATCTCGAGCGTCTTCCACGCACATGAAGTCCGCGAGCTGGTCGGCGGTCTCGACCGGCAGCGCCACGTTGCGCTCGCGAGCGAGCTCGAGCATGGTGCCGGGGCGCAGACTGCCGTCCAGGTGGATGTGGAGTTCGGACTTGGGAATGGATCGAAGCACGGATGATCCGCTCAATTGCGGTGGGGGCGGACCTCAGTTGCAGTGAGGCCCTTCGGCGGAGGCGAGACCTTTTTCGACATCGACGAGCGGAGCACGGTAGTTTCCGGAGAAGCAGGCGTCGCAGAAGCTCGAGTTTCCGTTCGAGGCTACCTCGATCATGCCCTCCAGGCTCAGGTAGGCGAGTGACTCGACCCCTAGCCGAGCCCGGATCTCTTCCGGTTCCATGGTGGCTGCGATGAGTTCGCCGCGGGTCGGCATGTCGATACCGTAGAAACACGGCCAGCGGACCGGTGGACTCCCGATGCGGAAGTGCACCTCGCTGGCGCCCGCCGCCCTGAGCATGCGCACGAGGGAGCGGCTGGTGGTGCCGCGCACGAGCGAATCGTCGACCACGACTATGCGCTTGCCGGCGATAACCTCGTCGACGGTGTTGTACTTCATGCGCGCGGCGAAATCTCGATCGCGCTGAGAGGGTTTGATGAAGGTGCGACCGACGTAGTGGTGGCGGAGAAGACCGAGCTCGAACGAGATGCCGCTCTCCTCGGAGTAGCCGAGGGCGACCGAGTTGGCGCTGTCCGGAACCGAGATGACCGCGTCGGCCTCCGCCGGGTGTTCGCGGGCCAGCCGGCGACCCATCATGCGTCTGGCCGCGTCCACGCTGCGACCGTCGATCCGAGAGTCGGGCCGTGAGAAGTAGACGTGTTCGAAGACGCAGGGCGTGCTGCTGGCGGCGGGAGGTAGAGAGCGCATCGGGCGCTTCCGGCCGCTCTCGAAGCGGACGACCTCGCCGGGTTCGAGGTCGCGCTCGTATTCGGCGCCCAGGATGTCGAGAGAACAGGTCTCGCTGGCCACGACCCAACCGGGGTCGAGCCGCCCCAGCACGAGGGGTCTGAGGCCTCTAGCGTCGCGGGCGGCGTAAACGACGTCGTTGATGGCGAGCACCATCGAGAACGCCCCCTCCAAGTGCTGGAGAGCGTCGTCGAGTCGGGCGTCGGGGGTGTGGTGGCGCGACTTGGCGATGAGGTGGACGAGCACCTCGGAATCCGACGTGCCCCGGAAGATCGCACCTTCCTCCACCAGCCATTTCCGCAGGGTCAGGTGGTTGGTGAGGTTGCCGTTGTGGGCCAGAGCCAGAGCGCCGCCCGAGAACTGCGCCGTGGTGGGCTGGGCGTTGTCCGACCCGCCGCCGCCGGCCGTGGAGTAGCGGACGTGGCCGATCGCGGTCTCTCCGGTGAGCTTCGCGAGCGACCAGGGCTTGAAGACGTCTCCCACCAATCCTTCGCGCTTGCGGATGTGGGCTCCGTCGTCCCTGTTGAACGTGTAGATGCCTGCGGCCTCCTGCCCCCTATGCTGGAGCGCGTAGAGCGCCAGGAATGCGGCCTCGCAGGCCTTTGGCGCTCCGTTAACGGCTACGATACCGCACATCTTGCTCTTGCCCGTGCTCGGAGGGCGTTCCAGGAGGCTTCATCGACCTCAGGAATCGCCCATGATGGAGGAGATCTCAAGATAAGCGATTCCGAGGGATTTCGCGCTACAGACCAGACGATCTCCCGAACTGCTCATATCGATCGCGAATGCCCCGCCCGGAGCTCCGACCCGGCCGATGCGGGTCGCTGGAACGTCTCCTGCCGCCGCCCGCGCCAGCGTCCGCTCGGTTTGGGAGGGCGAACACGAAATCACGATCCGTCCGTTGGTCTCGGAGAAGAGCAGGGCTATCGGATCGAGGGCGTCGGTGAGCGTGATCCGGGCGCCGAACCCGGAACGGCCGTTACCGCCTCCGAGGGTGCACTCGGCGAGCGTGCACGACAGTCCGCCGGTCGAGGCGTCGTGCGCCGACCGGACGAGCCCGTCGGAGATGAGACCGAGAAGGAGTTCCTGGAGTCTGCGCTCGGCGTCCAGATCCACACCGGGAGGTGCGCCGGCCACGACGCCGAAGGTGCGGTACAGGTATTCGGAGCCGCCGAGCTCGTCCCGGTTGTCGCCGAGAAGGACGATGTCGTCGCCCTCGGCGCGGAACGCCGATCCGACCACCCGGTCGCAGGATTCGACGACTCCCACCATGCCGATGACCGGAGTCGGGTATATGGGCGAACCGTCGGTCTCGTTGTATAGCGAGACGTTTCCGCCCGTCACCGGGGTTCCGAAGGCTCTGCAGGCCTCGCCCACGCCGGCCACCGCCTCCGCCAGCTGATAGTAGACCGCGGGCTTGCGCGGGTCGCCGAAGTTGAGGTTGTTGGTGATGGCGAGCGGCTTCGCTCCCACGCAGACGAGATTGCGCGCCGCCTCGGCGACCGCCGCCTTGGCGCCGGTGCGCGGCTCGAGAAGGACGTGACGGGCGTTGCAGTCCACCGTGGCGGCGATCCCGTGTCGTTCGCCGCGAATGCGCACCACGCCGGCATCTCCGCCGGGTCCCACGACGGTCGAAGCCTGCACCGTGGAGTCGTACTGCTCGTAGACCCAGCGTTTCGAGGCCACGTTCGGGGAGGAAAGCACGTGGAGGAAGAGATCGGCGAGCCCGCCTTCTTCCCGTGTGGCGCCGTCTCGCGCACTGCGGAATCGCGCGCTGCAGGTCGTCCCGCCGCCGGACGCTTCTCCTTCTTCGGTCGCCTCGCCCTCCTTCCGCGCCAGAGCTTGCCGCCAGAGGTCAGGCTCGGTGTACCGATTGACGTCCGTCTCCCGTCTCTTCACCGCCTCTTCGCCCTCCACGGCCTCGCGCACGTAGGTGGGGCAGCCGTCCACTAGAAGACCGGCGGGGATGTCGCAGACGGGAATTCCGTCCTCCAACACCCTGAAACGCCCGTCCGAAGTCACTCTGCCGATGGTGGCGGCCTCGAGTTCCCACTTGTCGAGTATTTCTCGCACTTGGGCCTCGCGACCGGGGAGCGCTACCACGAGCATCCGTTCCTGGGACTCGGAGAGGAGGATCTCGTACGGCGTCATCCCGCTTTCACGGACCGGAACCAGGGCGGCGTCGATCTCGACTCCGCTTCCGCCGCGCCCCGCCATCTCCGATGCCGACGAGGTGATCCCGGCGGCGCCCATGTCCTGAATGCCGGTAATCGCGCCGCTGGCGATCAGCTCCAGGCTCGCTTCCAACAGGAGCTTCTCCTTGAAGGGGTCGCCCACCTGCACTCTGGGGCGCGACGCGTCGTCGTCGTCCGCGCTCAGCTCCTCGCTGGCGAAGGTCGCTCCGTGGATGCCGTCCCTGCCGGTGCGCGCGCCCACGGCCATCAGAGGGCTGCCGTCGCCGGCGGCCACTGCGGTGATGAGCTCGTCCTTCTTCAGGACGCCGACGCACATGGCGTTGACTATCGGGTTGCCCTCCCAGCCGCGATCGAACCAGACCTCTCCTCCGATGTTGGGTATGCCCACGCAGTTGCCGTAGTCGCCGATCCCGCGCACGACTCCGTCGAAGAGGTACCTGACGCGAGGAGTGTCGAGATCGCCGAAGTGAATGGAATCGAGCACGGCGACGGGGCGAGCGCCCATGGTGAAGACGTCGCGCAGGATGCCGCCGACCCCGGTCGCGGCCCCCTGGTAGGGCTCGACTGCGGAAGGATGGTTGTGCGACTCGATCTTGAAGGCGACGGCGTACCCGCCTCCGATCTCGACGACGCCGGCGTTCTCACCCGGGCCCTGGATCACCGTCGGCCCCTCGGTGGGATAAGTGCGGAGCAGGGGTCTCGAGTTCTTGTAGCCGCAGTGCTCGGACCACATCGCGCTGAAAACGCCGAGCTCGGTGAAGGTCGGCGCGCGTCCGAGCCCGTCCTCCATCAGCCTCCGCTCCGACACCGAGATGCCGTGGTCGCGAAAGATCTCGGAGGTCAGGTCGGGATCGCCCGGCCTGGGCCCGGGAGATTCGTTCACGATGCCGCGCCCACCGCCGCCGAAGCCGTCAGCGACTCGAAGATGCCGAGTCCGTCGGTCGAACCCATCAGAATGTCGACGGCGCGCTCCGGATGCGGCATCATGCCCAGAACGTTGCCTCGGGCGTTGACGAGCCCGGCGATCGAATGCGCCGAGCCGTTGGGGTTGGCGGAGGGGTGCGTTTCGCCGCTTCGGTTCACGTAGCGGAAGGCGATGAGTCCCTCGTCCGTCACCCGTTCGAGCGTCGCGGCCTCGGCATAGTAGCGCCCCTCGGCGTGTGCGATAGGCATGTCGAGAACCGCCCCGGGCTCGAGCCGTTTGGTGAACGGCGTATCGGTCCGCTCGACCCGGACGCTCACCGTCTCGCTCTGAAAGCGGAGAGAGGTGTTCACGACGAGGGCGCCCGGAAGCAGCCCGGCCTCGCAGAGGAGTTGGAAGCCGTTGCAGATGCCGAGGACGAGCCCGCCCCCGGCCGCGAAGCTCCGCACGTCGCGCATGACGGGGCTCAGCCGAGCGATGGCCGCCGGTCTCAGATGATCGCCGTAGGAGAATCCGCCCGGGAGCAGCACCGCGTCGAAGCCGTCGAGGTCGGCGTTCCGGTGCCAGACGAGCTCGGCGTTTCCGCCTGCCGCCGCGACGGCCTCGGCGAGATCGACGTCGCAGTTGGAGCCCGGAAAGGTGACGACCGCCGCCCTCACCCTTCGAGTTCCCGGCACTCGACCACGGCGAAGGACTCTGTCACGGGGTTTGCCAGCAGCTTCCGGCACATCGCCGCCGCGGCCTGCTCCGCCGCCGCGACGTCTTCCGCCTCGAGTTCGAGATGGACGGTCTTGCCCACTCGGGCGTCGGCCAGCTCCCGGAAACCGAGCGAGCGCAGGGCGTGGCGGATTGAGGAGCCCTGCGGATCGAGGAGTCCCTTGCGGGGCATGATGCGCACCTCGACCTCGTAGTTGGTCACGATCCGTCTCCGATGAAGTTCGGCGACTCGTAGTCGGAAAGCGACGTGCCGGTGAGTCGCTTGAAGGCGTCTCGGTAACGTTCGGAGGTCGCCTGGACCACCTCGTCGGGCAGGTCCGGCGCCGGCGGCGCGCGATCCCAGTCCGAGAGAGTCGCCAGCCAGTCGCGCACCGGCTGTTTGTCGAGCGAGGGCTGGCTGCGGCCAACGTCGTAGCTTTCACGCGGCCAGAAACGCGAGGAGTCGGGAGTGAGTACCTCGTCGATCAGAATGGGTTCGGCGTCGCCGGCTCCCACCGGAATGCCGAACTCGAACTTGGTGTCGGCGAGGATGATACCGCCCCGTTCGGCGATCTCGCGACCGAAGAGGTAGATGCGGAGGGAGAGTTCGTGCAGCGTGCCGGCCAGTTCGTCCCCGAGGACCTCCTGCATCGCGGCGAAGGTGATGTTCTCGTCGTGCTCGCCGGCCTCGGCCTTGGTCGCCGGCGAAAATAGGGGAGGCATCAGCCTCTCGGACTCCTGGAGCCCCTCGGGGAGCGCTTCGCCCGCAAGGGTGCCGCTTCCGGAGTACTCGGCCCAGGCGGAACCGGTGATGTAGCCGCGAACGACGCACTCGACGAGGACCGGATCGGTCCGGCGAACCAGCATCGCCCTCCGCTCCCAGGCCGCTCGCGACCGCGCCAGGTTGGGGTGACGCTCGACGATGGCGTCCGGATCCGCCGAAAGGAGATGGTGGGCGACCCTGCCCCTGAGCTTGTCGAGCCACCACGCGGTCATCTGGGTGAGCACTTCGCCCTTCCCGGGGATGGCTTGCGGAAGCACGACGTCGAATGCGCTGATACGGTCGCTGGCCACCATCAGGAGGGTGGTGTCGTCGACCTCGTACACTTCGCGCACCTTGCCGCTGCGCAGGAGAGGGAGATGGATTGAAGGAGAAGGTTGGGTCATGCTCTGTCGGGGGAGTCCGGTGTGGTCGGAGTTGGCTGCGCGAGGTCGGTGGTCGGGCCCCGTTCAGCGGGACTGCGGCGAACCGGTTCGGTTCACACGCGGAGCGACGCGTCTTCGAGCGAGTTCGCCTCCTCCAGGAAGGGGGCGATGGCCGGACGGAGCCCTTCCAGGAAGCGGGCGACCTGATCGGGCGCCCGGCCTATGGCGGCGGCCGGAGTGCGCACCGCCTCGATCTCGTCGGGGTCGACGGAACCGAAGGCGGCGTCGGAGGCTATCCGGTCGAGAACGTCGGGCGAGCCGCCGCTCTCCGTCTGCACGGCGCGTGATGCGAGGGCGTGAATCCGGATGCGTTCGTGGAGCCGTTGCCGGTCGCCGCCCCGAGCGCTGGCCCGCATAAGGAGGGTTTCCGAGACCAGGTAGGGCAGCTCGGCGTCGAGTCTGCGGGCAATGACGCCTTCGTTCACTACCAGCCCCGAAAAGACGTTTTCGGCGACCACCAGCGCACCGTCGAGAGCGAGAAAGGCGTCGTTCAGCGAGACCCGCCGGTTGGCGGAGTCGTCGAGGGTGCGCTCGAGCCACTGGGTGGCGGCGGTGACCGCCGGATCCTGCGCCAGCACGATGACGTGCCGGGCGAGGGCGCAGATTCTCTCCGAACGCATGGGATTGCGCTTGTACGGCATCGCCGACGAGCCTACCTGGTTCTTCCCGAAAGGCTCCTCGAGCTCCTGGAGGTGCGAAAGCAGTCTGATGTCGTGGGCGCTCTTCGAAAGCGAGACCCCGACTCCGGCGAGAGTTGCGGCCACGGCCTGGTCGACCTTTCTGGGATAGGTTTGGCCGGTGACGGCATAGCTCTCGTGGAAGCCCATCTTCCGCGAGACTGTCCGGTCGAGCGCGTCCACCTTGTTGCCGTCGCCGTCGAAGAGCTCCAGAAAGGAGGCCTGTGTCCCCGTAGTGCCCTTCGCTCCCCGGAAGCGCAGCGAGGCGGTCCTGTGTTCGAGCTCCTCGAGGTCGAGCAGGAGGTCCTGAGCCCATAGGGTCGCCCGCTTTCCCACCGTCGTCGGTTGTGCCGTCTGGAAGTGGGTGTAGCCCAAAGTGGGCAGCGCGGCGTAACGGTCCGCGAACTCAGCGAGAGCCAAGAGGCAGCGGACCACGCGGGAGCGGATCAGATGCAGGGCGTCACGGGTGACGAGGAGGTCGGCGTTGTCCGTTATGAAGGCGCTCGTCGCGCCCAGATGAATGATGCCGCGGGCGGCGGGCGCGTCGTCGCCGAGGAGGTGCACGTGCGCCATCACGTCGTGGCGGAGCTTGCTCTCGTATTCGGCCGCGCGTTCGAGATCGACCGATTTCAGGACCGTACGCATCTCGGCGAGCGCATTGGGCGAAATGTCGAGTCCGAGCTCGGCCTGGGTTTCCGCCAGGGCCAGCCATAGCCTCCTCCATACCTCGACCCGGCGTTGCGGAGAGAGCAGGTCGGCCATCGCCGCCGAGGCGTAGCGGCTCCCCAGCGGATGAACGTAGTCGTTTCGGTTCACGGGCCGCGTCGGAGTCAGGAGCCGCCCTCGAGATCGGCCCAGTCGGCCATGAAGGCGGCGAGCCCGCTGTCGGTGAGGGGATGACGGGAGAGCTGTGCGAGCACCTTCGGCGGGATCGTGCAGGCGTCCGCGCCGATCAGCATGGATTCGACCACATGGAGCGGATGGCGAAGAGAGGCCGCGAGAATACCCGTCTCGTAGTCGTAGTTGTCGTAGACGCGGCGAATCTGCCGGAGCAGTTCCACCCCCTGTCCGGAGAGGTCGTCGATCCTTCCCACGAAGGGCGAGATCCACGCGGCGCCGGCCTTGGCGGCCAGAAGAGCCTGCGAGACCGAAAAGCAGAGCGTGACGTTGACCTTTACACCCTCCCCGGCGAGTATTCGGCAGGCCAGAAGCCCGTCGTCGGTGAGCGGCAGCTTGACGACGGCGTTCCCTGCGATGCCGGCCAGGTCGCGCCCTTCCCGGACCATGGCTTCGGCGTCCATGGACACTACCTCCAGGGATACCGGGCCGTGGACCGCGCCGCAGATCTCGGCGTAAACCTCGCGAGGATCCCGCCGACCTGCGATCCTGGAGACGAGCGACGGGTTGGTGGTCACTCCGTCGATCAGACCGGAGTCTGCGGCCCGCCTGATCTCGGCGATATCGGCGGTGTCGAGGAAGATCAGCACGGCGAGTTCCGTCGGTCGGTGGGCAGATGGCCGGAAACGCCCCGGGAGCGGATGCGCGTCAAGAGGCCGGGGAGCTGAAATCTATTAAATCCGGGAGACTCCGGTAGACCGGAGCTCATTCCTGACCGAGAGCCGGTTCGTAATCCACACGCTCGAGAAAGAGTCCCGAAGGCGGTGCCGGCGGTGAAGTGACGAGGCCCGGCTTCCTGCGGAGCAGTCCATCGATGTCCGAGAGCGGACGCCTGCCCCGCGCGACATCGACCAAGGTGCCGACGAGGTAACGGACCATGCGGTGCAGGAAGCGGTTGGCGGTGATTCGGAAAGCCATGCCCAGCCGCCAGGGAACCCACTCGGCGCCGCTGACCGTGCACACGTGACCGCGCTCGGATTGACCGGCGCGGGCGAAGAGCTCGAAGGAACGGCTGCCGAGCAGGAGCTCGCTCCCGCGTGCGAGGAGGCCGACGTCGAGCGGCAGGCGGAGAGGCCAGCAGCGTCCGACCTCGTGAGGAGACGCGGCGAGGGAATCCGTGCCGACCCGATAAAGGTAGGTGCGGGCTCTGGCGTGGTAGCGGGGATGGAAATCCGGACGAGCGACCGATGCGGATTCGATCCAGATGCCCTTGCCGACAGTGGCGTTCAACGCCGATCGGAGCTCCCGTGCGCTCCAGCGGATCGGAACGTCGACGGCCGCGACCTGTCCGGTGGCATGCACGCCCGAGTCGGTCCGCCCCGCTCCCGCGACCTTGACGCGCCCGCCGCCCTTGCCTAGCAGACGCCTCAGCGTCGCCTCAAGCTGGCCCTGGACCGTTCGGCTGTCCGGCTGGTACTGCCACCCCGAAAAGTCCGCACCGTCGTAGTGAAGTACCATCCGGATCCGGACGGTTTCGTCCCCCGACCGGTCCGGTTCCGCGCATGCTCGGACCGAAACCTCGTTGCGGGTCGCGTCCTCGAACGATATCGACCTGTCGCTGCTGCCGATCCCGACCGCCGGCTTAAGCATAACTTTGGTGCTCGCCGCTCCCGTCAGGCCCACCTCCAGAGCCGGAGTCTTCCGAGCTGTGAATCCGGAACCCCACTTTCCATCTTTGATCGAACGCGCGCTCGACAGCGTCGACCTCTCGGCCGACGAATCCGCCGCCGTCTTCGGGGCGATCATGGCAGGCTCCGCGTCGGGAATCGAGACCGCCGGCTGGCTCATCGCCCTGCGCGCCAAGGGAGTCGCGGCTTCGGAGGTGGCCGGAGGAGCCAGAGCTCTGCGAGACGCGATGGTGCGGGTGCCGATACCCGATCCCGACTCGCTGGTGGACACCGCAGGAACCGGCGGCGGAACCGTGACGACCTTCAACGTCTCGACGGCCGCCGCGATAGCGGCAGCGGGAGCGGGAGCGCGGGTCGCCAAGCATGGGAACCGGTCCTTCACCTCGAAGTGCGGGAGCGCCGACGTCCTGGAAGCGCTCGGGGTCGAGATCGATCTTCGCCCGCAGGAGATGGCGAAGGTGCTCGGGGAGACCGGGATGGTCTTCATGTTCGCTCCGAATCTGCATCCCGCGATGCGTCACGTGGCCCCGGTACGTCGGGGGTTGGGAACGACCACGGTGATGAATCTTCTGGGTCCGCTCTCGAACCCGGCGGGAGCGAAGAGGCAGGTGGTCGGGGTGAGCGACCCCGCCATGATTCCGCTCGTGGCGGGGGCCCTTGCCGAACTGGGGTGCGCCCGGGCCATGGTCGTCCACGGTGAGCCGGGCATGGACGAGATCAGTCCGTGCGGCAGCACCCGGATCGCGGAGATTCGCGAGGAATCGGTCGCATTCCAGGAGATCGAGCCGGAAGAGCTGGGCGTGGAGCGGTGCGACCCGGCGAAACTGCAGGGTGGCAGCCCCGCGGAGAACGCTCGCTCGCTCGAAGCCGTAGTGACGGGCGAGCCCGGCGCCCGCCGTTCGGCGACCGTCCTGAACGCCGCCGCCGCCATCTGGGCCGCCGGGCTCGTGGAGACTCTCGAAAAGGGTGTGGACGCGGCGGCGCGGAGCCTCGACTCGGGGGACGCCTCGGCGGTTCTCGAAAAGCTGAGGAGCGCAGGCGGGCGCGCGGGAAGCTTCGGAGCTCAATAGCGCCTGAGCATGCCGACGACTATGCCCTGCACCTGCACGTCTTCCGCCTCGACGACGATCGGATCCATCGCCACGTTCGCGGGCTGGAGGCGGACCCGGCCGTCGGGTTCCCGATAAAGCCGCTTCAGGGTGGCGGACTCGCCGTCGACGAGCGCGACCACGACTTGCCCGTTCTCGGCCGTCTCCTGGTGTCGCACGACGACGAAATCGCCGTCGCAGATGTGCTCCTCGATCATGGACTCGCCCTCGACCTGGAGCACGTACGACGGTCCCCTGCCTTCGACCATGTCGGCGGGTACCGACAGCGTCTCTTGCTGCTCGACGGCCTCGATGGGCAGCCCGGCGGCGATCCTCCCGCGGAGCGGCAGCTCGACCGACGGCGCGAGTGCGGTGCCGGCCATCTCCTTGGGCAAGAGCTCGATCGCCCGGCTCGCCCGCGGGGACTTCCTCAGGTATCCCTTCTCCACGAGATTGGCGATATGCTCGTGAACGGTGGCCACCGATCTGTACCCAAGCTCCGAGGCGACCTCCGCCAACGAGGGAGCGATTTCCCTGTCCTCGATGTACCTGGTCACGCACTTCAGCACTTCGTTCTGACGACGAGTGAGAGTCATGAGGCCCTCCGGCCGGCTGGGGGTGTCGAACCGAACATCAACCGAACAACAATAACCGAATGATGACCGAAAGGGAAGGACGTGGCTGAGGCCTCTGCCCTCGGCATCCTCGCCGAGATCGCCGCGACGAAGCGCGCCGAACTCGCGAAGCTCGCGTCCCGCAGGAGCGAGCTGGAAGCACTGGCGGCCGCAGCTCGCCCGGCCAGGTCCTTCGCCAGCTCTCTCTTGAAGGGCGACAGGGTCGCGGTCATCGCCGAGTGCAAGCGACGCTCACCGGGGGCGGGCCCGATCCGACCCGATCTGGACCCGGCACGCCTCGCCGCGAGCTACGAGGCCGCCGGCGTTTCTTGCATGAGCGTGCTCACCGACCGGAGCTACTTCGGAGGCTCCTCCAAGGACCTCGTGGCGGCCCGTTCGGCCACACGGCTTCCGACGCTGCGCAAGGATTTCACCCTCGATCCGCTCCACCTTCTCGAAGCCAGGGCGATGGGTGCGGACGCCGTGCTCCTGATCGTTCGCATTCTACCGGGGAGGCTGCTGGACGACCTCCATCGGGAAGCGTTGGCTCTGGGCTTGGACGTGCTCGTCGAGGTCCACGACGGCGAAGAGCTGGATCGGGCCCTCGATCTCGGCGCCGAGCTGGTCGGGATCAACAACCGCGATCTTTCCACCTTCACCACCCGCCTCGACACCACTCTCGCGCTCCTGGAACGTGTGCCGGACGATGTCACGCTCGTCTCGGAAAGTGGCATCAGGAACGCCGCGGACGTGGCCGGCCTTGGCGACGCGGGCGTGGACGCCGTCCTCGTGGGCGAGTCGGTTCTCCGCGCGGACGACCCGGGAGACGCCGCCCGCGAGCTCGCCGCGACTCGGCGAAGGGAGAGGCGCTCCCGGCTCCTTCCGGGTCCTGAAATGAAGATATGCGGCATCCAGCGCCAGGTCGACGCCCGTCTCGCCGCCCGACTCGGCGCTTCGTACCTGGGGGTGATCGCTTCAGACGGTTTCGGGCGCAGCGTGGACCCCGAAAGGGCCGCCCGAATGTTTGCCGGAACAACCGTGCCGAGGGTCGCGGTCATGGTGGACGAACCCCCCGAAGAGGCGGAGCGCCGGGCCCGGGCGCTGGGAGCCGACGTGCTCCAGCTCCATGGCAGCGAAACTCCCGAGGAGGTGCGACGGATCGCCGATGCCGGAGACTGGGACGTGTGGAAGGGCGTCAGGGCGGACGGAGCCGAGTCGTTGTGCACCGCCGCAGCTCGCTATGCCTCCTCGGTGAGCGGATTCGTGGTCGAGGGCGCTGCCGGGAAACCGGGAGACGGCGGCGCCGAGCTCGGCGTCGAGCCGAAACTGGTGCGGGAAGTGCTTCCCGCAGGCGCTAAATTCGTGCTCGCCGGCGGCCTCGTTCCCGACAACGTCGCAGCGAAGACGGCTGCTTTCGCCCCGGACGCGGTCGATGTCTCGTCAGGGATCGAGAGCCGGTCGGGCGGCAAGGACGCAGGTCTGCTCCGGGCCTTCGCGGCGGAGCTCGCCAACCTAGGAACCGACGTTTGACCGAGAGAGACATCACCAGATTCGGCCGCTACGGAGGTCGCTACGTCCCCGAGACTCTGACCCGCGCGCTCGACGAGCTGGCGCAAGCCTACGCTGCGGCGCGGAACGACCCCGTGTTCCAACGGGATCTGGGCGACCTGCTGACCAATTACGTGGGACGCCCGACCCCACTCTACGCAGCCGAGCGACTGTCGGAGCTCCTCGACGACACTCCCGTCTTTCTCAAGCGGGAGGATCTGAACCACACCGGCGCGCACAAGGTGAACAACACCATCGGCCAGGGCCTGCTCGCCCGTCGCATGGGCAAGCGGCGCATCATCGCCGAGACCGGAGCCGGACAGCACGGTGTCGCCACCGCCACCGCCTGCGCGCTCTTCGACCTGGAATGCGTCGTCTACATGGGCGAGGAGGACATCTCGCGGCAGGCGCTCAACGTCTACAGGATGGAACTTCTGGGCGCGGAGGTGCGACCGGTGTCTTCGGGCACGCGCACTCTCAAGGACGCAACCAACGAAGCCATTCGCGACTGGGTGACGAACGTCGCCGACACCCACTACGTAATCGGTTCCGTGGTGGGGCCGGCTCCATTTCCCAGGATCGTTCGCGATTTCCAGTCCGTCATCGGCAAGGAGGCCAGGGAGCAACTGCTGGAGATGGAAGGCTCGCTGCCGGGGACGGTGGTGGCTTGCGTGGGCGGAGGCTCGAACGCAATGGGCATCTTCCACACCTTCGTCACCGATGAAGAGGTCGCGCTCATAGGCGTCGAGGCGGCCGGCGAGGGACTTGGGAGCGGAAGGCACTCGGCCCCGCTCACAGCAGGAGAGCCGGGGGTTCTGCACGGCTCGCTGAGCTATCTGCTCCAAGACGACGACGGACAGGTGTCGCCGGCGCACTCGATCTCCGCCGGACTCGATTATCCGGGTGTGGGGCCCGAGCACTCCTGGCTCCGTGACAGCGGCAGGGCCCGCTACGTCTCCGTCACCGACGAAGAGGCGCTCGACGCCTTCCACCGGCTGGCCCGTCTGGAGGGTATCGTCCCGGCACTGGAGTCGGCTCATGCGATCGCGCACCTTCTCGTCGAACGCGATCACTACTCGGGCCGGGATCTGCCGGTGCTGGTCTGCCTCTCGGGAAGGGGAGACAAGGATGTGGAGCATGTCCTCCGCCTTGCGAGAATCTGAGATGCCGACCCGGATCGACGAAACCTTCTCGCGCTGCCGGGAGGAAGGACGTTCCGCCCTCATCCCCTACTTCACCTCCGGGCACCCCGAAGGGAAGAGACCCGCCGAGATCATGGGCGCCATAGCCGCCGCAGGCGCCGATCTCATAGAACTGGGGATACCCTTTTCGGACCCTCTCGCCGACGGTCCAGTCATCCAGGCTTCGTCGTTCGCCGCGCTCGCCGCAGGCGCTTCGGTCGCCTCCACGCTCGAGGGACTGCGCGAGTTCCGGACCGGCGATCCGCGTACGCCGGTGGTGCTCTTCAGCTATCTGAACCCGATCTTGGCCTACGGCGCGGAGTCGTTCGTCGCCGACGCGACAGCCGCCGGGGCGGACGGAGTCCTGCTCACCGATCTTCCGGTCGGAGCCGATCCTGCACTCGAAGAACGCATGCGCGTCTCGTCGCTCGACCTGATCCGGCTCGTCGCCCCCACCAGCGGGCGCAGCCGGGTGCGGGAGATCGCGAATGACTGCTCGGGCTTCGTCTACTACATATCGAGGACGGGGGTCACCGGCGGCGAAAGCTCCTTGCGCGGGGAACTCGACGAAGAGGTGCAGGCGGTGCGCCACGCGGTGGGGCTTCCGGTGGCGGTCGGCTTCGGGATCGCCACGCCGCGACAGGCCAGGTGGGTGGCGGGGCTCGCCGAAGGCGTCGTGGTGGGCAGCGCTCTGGTTCGGGCCCTCGATGCCGGGGGGCTGCGGGCCGGGACCGCGTTCGTGCGCGAGTTGCGTTCCGCCATGGAGGGTTGACGGACTTCACGGTCGTCCGGGGGATTCTTCATGACTGTTCTTCTCTCATGCGAACGACGAGCCCGTGATCGGGCTCCACGAACACGGTCCTGATCCGTTCCGGGACGACCGCGCCCGGCGGCGACTTGCGCGGCTTCCGCACGTACTTGCGCAACGTCCAGTCCACCGGGACCACGCCGGCCCCCCTCGCCTTCGATTGCACCGCCGCGACGACCGCGGCCTCGCGCACTTCCTCCTCGGAGGGCATCTGGGAAGCGGAGGCTCGACGAAGTATCACGTGAGCTCCGGCGGAATGGCGGGCGTGGAGCCAGATGTCGTTCGGTGAAGAGTGGCGGAAGGTGAGATCGTCGTTGCGTTTCGCTCCCAGACCGACCCGGATCTCGGATCCCCCGGTGGTGCGATAGACCCGGTAGGGAAGCGATGCGCCTGCGGAAGTCCGCGAGTCCTTGCTCTTGGACTGATGCGATCCGCGCAGGTCCGCCGGAAGCGCGGCAATCACCTCGCCCTCGCTCACCGCCCCGGCCTTGAGCGCCGCAGTCAGTCGCGCGAAGCGTTCGAGACGGCGCCTCTGGTCTCCTTCCAACTCGGGCAGCCGCTTCGCCGCCTTCTCCGCTTTGGCGGCCTTCCGGAAGTAACGCTCGGCCGATTCCTGCACCGATCCACCCGGCACCAGCCGTACTGTGACCGGCTCACCTGAAAGATCGACGATCTCCGCCTCGGCTGTTCCCGGCCGTATCTCCGAGTAGCGGGCGAGGATCAGGTGACCCAACGCTCGTGCGGCACCGGGGTCCTCCAAGGCGGCTTTTTCACGTTCGAGGCTCGTGATCCTGCGTTCGATCCGCTCCCTCGCCTCGTCGAGACGGAGAAGGAGTCCGAGGTCCGGCGTTTCGGCCGGAGCTGACCCGCGGCCGGCGCTCGATGCGCCGTCGAGCCCGGATCGGAGGACATGGGATTCGAGGGTTCCAAGGCCGGGAGGCGCGGAGCCGGCCAGCTCGCCGAAGGCGCCCAGGAGCGATGAGACCTCGCGGGAAGGCGATCCCGGCAATGCGAACGGATAGGGCTGGCTCTTGCCGAGAATGACGGCGCCTTCGTCGGTCCCTTTTCCCGATTCCGTCGGAACGCTCGTTTCTGCGGCGACGCCGGGCTCCGTGGCGATCCCGGCCAGCCTCATCCAGAGCGCATGGGCGGCCTCCGCTCCCTCGCCGGCGTACACGTGTCGGAGCGCCTTCCGGTTGACGGTCGAACACCAGGCCAGTCGCGAAGCGAGCGAGCGTCCGTTCTCCTGCAGTATCTCCTCGAAACGATCCAGGCTCAGGCCTGTCGCGCCTTCACGTCGAAAGGGTGCGGGCGGCAGGTAAGGACGCCCTCGCGCCAGGTGGCGAGGCCGGGACGGAGTGCGGAGCGCATGCCGGATCGTCCCGCTCCCGGCCTCGACCGCCAGACAGTTGAGCTGGCCGGCGAGGAGCTCGATCACCAGATCGGCGGGTCTCGGTCCGCTCCTGAGCGGCATGAACTCCATCACCATGACGCGTTCGTCGACGGGAGTTCGCACGCCGCGCAGACGCATGGGGAAGGGGAGCGCGGTCGAAGGCGGCTCCACCGCTTCCAACAAGGTCGGAAACGCGGCGTCGTGGCGCAGGCTCCAGCTAAGAGTCCCTTCCCTGAAGTAGACGAAGACTTCCCGTCGCCTGCCGTCGAAGAGGAGGGCTCGGCTCCTCCACCTCGCAAGCGCGCGATCCTTCTCTGCGGCGAGCTCCCTCGTCAACACGGCGTCCCACCGGACCACGTGCGCTCGACCGCCCGGCGAACTCATCGACTCGGCTCCATAACGACCTTGAACCCATGATCGGCCCCAGGGTTACACCCTTCCCATGTCCACCGCCTCTCCGGTCGTCACCGACCTCCTCTCGCTCCTTCCGGCCGATCTCAGGACCGTGCTCCGGGAACACTTCGCGGGTCGCGGCCAGCCCGGCTACCGAGCGGCACAGGTCGAGCGCTGGCTTTTCGAGGCCCATGCCTGCTCGATTCGGGAGATGACCGACCTGCCCGAGTCGGAACGGACCGGGCTCGCCGACGCATTTTCGGTGCGGGAACCAGAGTGCGCCCGGCTTCAGGAGAGCGTCGACGGCACCGTCAAACACCTCTGGCGACTGGATTCGGGCGGTCTCGTCGAATCGGTGCTGATCCCCTCCGGGAAGAGACTGACCCTCTGCATCTCGTCGCAGTCCGGATGCGCCCTGGCGTGCAAGTTCTGCGCCACGGGATGGGGCGGGTTCGACGCCCAACTGAACGCGGGCGAGATCGTGGCGCAGTATCGGGCTTCGGCGCGCTGGGCGGAAGAGACCGGGCGCGGCGGCATCACCAACGTGGTCTACATGGGCATGGGAGAACCGCTTGCCAACAGTAACTCCGTCATGAGTTCGCTCACCATCCTGAACGCCGGCTACGGTGTCGGCGCCCGCCGCATCACGGTATCGACCGTGGGGATGGTGCCAGGCATACTCGAGCTCGCCCGCCGACCCGAGCAGTTCGGCCTCGCGCTCTCGCTCCACGCGCCGCACAGCGATCTACGAAGGGAGCTCATCCCTCTCGAAAAGCGTTACCCCATCGGCGAGGTGATGCAGGCCCTCCGAGAGTTTCGGAAGACGAAGGGCAGGCGCATCACCTTCGAGTACACGATGATCCGAGGAGTCAATGACGAGCTGAGCCTGGTACCCGCCCTCGCCGGTCTCTCGGCGGAGGTCGGCGCTTTCGTCAATCTCATCCCTTTCAACCCCATACCCTACAACGACTGGCGCCCGTCGTCCCACAGACACATCGCCGGTTTCGCCCGCGAACTCAGGGCTCGAGGCGTGACGGTCGCCGTGCGCGAGAGTCGAGGACGCGACATCGACGCCGCCTGCGGCCAGCTCAGAGCCCACGCGCTCTCGAGGGAGGCGGAAGATGAAGGGTCCGCCGGAGGGATTCGGCCCCATTGACCGACTCGCGAACCTTCGCGAACGGGTTGCCGGGTCGCGTGTATCCGGACCGGTGCATCCCATCATCATGGCTGCGGCGGAGGGCGAGCTTCCTGGCTGGGCCGTCCTGGGCGCAAGGAGGCGGGCTCACGTCGAGCGGGTCGCTCTGCTCATGGACGCCTGGGCGGAGCGGCTGGGTGCGGATCGGTCGGACCGCAAGCGTTGGCGTGCCGCAGGCCTCCTCCATGACGTGCTCCGCGAGGCGCCTGCGGACGAGCTCAGGCGAGAGGTGACCAGGGCCGACGCCGAGATCCTTCCGGACATCGTGCTCCACGGGCCGGCCGCGTCCGCGAGGCTCAGATCCGAGGGAGTTCGCGACGAGGAGCTGCTCCTGGCTGTCGCCCGGCACACGACCGGACACTCCGATTTCGGCCTCATGGGCAGGGCGCTCTACGTAGCCGATCTCGTCGAACCAGGCAGAAGACTCGGCCCGTGGCGGGACGCGATGCTGGTCGGACTCCCCGAAAGGCTCGTCGAGCTCACGCCCGAGGTGACGGCGCGAAGATTGACCCGCGCGATCGGTCAGGGCAAGCCGCTGATCTCGCACTCCGTTGCCTTCTGGAACGCCCTTTGTGCCGAGAACGGAAGCGACGAACGCGGAAATACAGGAATCTGACAGCCCGTGAACGAACTCGCGACGACCGTATTCGATCGACCGTCTCCACCGGCCCGCAACCAGGGAGGACACCGATGAAACGCTGGGTAGGCATGCTCGGATGGGCTGGGTTCATCGGCGTCACCTCGGCGCTGCTCCTGTTCAGGTCCGGGGATCGCGAGTGCGTCGGGTCGGACCTCCCGACCGAGAGCGGTCTTCCGGAACCCGCGCTCAACTCGCTCCTGCTCGATCCGGGTCCGCCTCCCGGGACGAGGGTGCGGGTCGAGGTGTTGAACGCCGGCGGGGTCGCCGGTCTCGCATCCGACGCCACCGACTATCTGCGCGAACTCGGCTTCGACGTAGTCTCCTTCGGCAACGCGATCGAGTTCACCGAGGAGGGCACGCGGGTGCTGGATCGGGCGGGAGACAGCGCCATGGCGGGTTCGGTGGCCCGGGCGCTGGGGGTTCGTGATTTCGAGATCGCACCCGATCCCGAGCTCTACCTGGACGTCACGGTGCTGTTGGGAGCCGAGTGGCTTCGCCCCGGACAGCCCCCACTTGAACCGGAAGCGCGGTGGTGGGATGTGAGGCGGTGGTTCAGGCAACGTCCGAACCGGCAACCCGCGGGCGAGGCCTCCCAAGGCAGCGCGCGCGGCACCTTGTGATCGCCGTGGGCGGCTTGTCCACTCTCCTCTTAGGTATCTTTCCTGATGCGACGTTTTCCAATGGAGCGTGATCGAACAGCCACGTATTCGACTACCTTCGGAGCCGCAAGCGGGCTTCGGGCGTGAGGAGGAGGGTCCGGTGAAGGAGAAAAGGAATTGAGGAAGGCGAAAACCGCCGGAGACGCGGCGGAGGCGGCTCCGTCGAACGGCAAGAAAAGGAAGGCCGAGAGGAAGCCGGCGACTCTCATCGACTGGTTGAAGTCAGCCCTTTTCGCGGGGGCTCTCTACCTGCTGATCAGGAGCTTTCTGATCCAGACCTTCGTCATCACCTCCGGGTCCATGGAGAACACCCTCCTGGTCGGCGACATGCTGGTCGTGAATCGTGCGGCGCTCGGCGGCAAGGTGCCGTTCACCGACATCCGCGTTCCTGGATACGCGACCCCCGAGCGCGGCGACGTCATAGTCTTCGACCCCGCTCACGAGGACACGCTCACCCTAGTGAAGAGGCTCGTCGGACTCCCGGGCGACACTCTGCACATGACCGACGGAGCGCTCTACTTGAACGGCGACGTGCACCCGGAGCCCTACGTGAGCCACCTCCCCGCCGAGGACGGCACGGCGCCATCCATGTACTGGCAGCGCACGGTCCTCGCCCCAGGCGTGGATCCGTCGACCTACCATCCCACCCGCGACAACTGGGGTCCGCTCGTGATTCCGGAGGACCGCTACTTCATGCTGGGCGACAACCGCGAGGCTTCTCTGGACTCGCGTTACTGGGGGCTCCTGGAGGGATGGCGGCTCGAGGGTCGGGTTTCCTTCACTTACTACTCGTACAACAAGGGATCCTTTTCGCCGCTCCCCTGGCTGAGGGAAGTGCGCTGGAACCGGATCTTCCACGGCATCGATTAGCCCACCCTACTCGCAGCGCCCGTCCTCACCGCAGCCCTCGCGTGCATCCGGTCCGCAGCGTCGAGCCCGCTCCAAAGCATCCACGTCCAGCCTGATCCGCAGTGAGCACTGAAGCCACAAGCCTTCGAACCCATCTCGTTGCCTCCATCTCCCGGGTGAGCGCGGGCGATCGGGTCACGCTCGCAGGCTGGGTGCACCGTCGCCGCGATCTCGGCAACCTGATCTTCCTGGACCTTAGGGACCGGAGCGGCATCGGCCAGCTCTCCTTCGGGCCGGAATGGACACCCGCCGAACCGCTCGAGCTGGCCCGCTCCCTTGGCTCGGAATTCGTCGTGCGCGCTTCCGGAACGGTCAGGGAACGACCTGACGCGAACCCCGATCTCGAGACCGGATCGGTGGAGGTTCTCGTCGACGAATTCGAAATCGTGTCCGGCGCGCGGACGCCGGAGATTCCGGTGTACCGCAGCCCCGGAGACGAGACCCCCTCGGAGAAGCTGCGCCTCCGCCACCGGGTCCTCGACCTCAGAAGGCTCGAGGTCCAGCGCGTCTTCCACATGCGCCACGAACTGGTGCTCGCGGCTCGCAACCACCTCGCCGGCCACGATTTTCTGGAGATCGAAACGCCGATCCTCACCCGCGCGACGCCGGAAGGCGCCCGCGACTACATCGTGCCCAGCAGGGTTCATCCCGGTGAATTCTACGCGCTGCCGCAGAGTCCGCAGATCTACAAGCAGGTGCTGATGACGGCGGGGTTCGACCGCTACTTCCAGATCGCCCGTTGCTTCCGGGACGAAGACCTGCGCGCCGACCGCCAACCGGAATTCACCCAGATCGACCTCGAGGCCTCCTGGGTCGGGGTGGACGACGTTCTGGGTTGGACCGAGGGGCTGATGGCGACTTTGGCCGGGGTGGCCGGGGTCGACGCCACCCCGCCTTTCTCCAGACTGACCTGGGCCGAAGCCATGGAACGTTACGGTTCCGACAAGCCGGACCTGCGCTGCGGTCTCGAGATCGTCGACTGCTCCGTTCCGCTCGCCGGCGTCGCCATGAACTTCGTCCGCAACGCCATCGCCGAGGGCGAGAGGGCGAGGGCGGTCCGCCTGCCAGGCGGAGCCGGACTCTCGCGCAGACAGATCGGATCCTTGGAGGATGTCGCTCGCGGGGCTGGCGCTCCCGGTCTGCTCTGGGCCAAGTGGGCGGGCGGGTCGGGGAGCGGACCGCTGGGCAAATTCCTGACCGCGGAGGAAGGTCGGGGCATGGGCCTCGTCGACGGCGATCTCGCGCTGGTCGCGGTCGGGCCGGATTCGCTCACATCGCCGGTGCTCGCCGCGGTGCGCGACGCGGCAGGCGCCCGTGCGGGCAAGCGCGCGACCGAACACTCGTGGCTCTGGGTGACCGATTTCCCCGTCTTCGAGGAAGCCGACTGCGGCATCACGCCTTCGCACCACCCCTTCGTCATGCCGCATCCCGACGATCTCGATCTGATCGAGTCCGACCCTCTCGCGGTCCGGGGAACGGCGTACGATCTGGTGTATAACGGCTCCGAGCTCGGTTCCGGCAGCATTCGCGTGCATCTGCCCGATCTCCAGCGACGCATACTCATGGCTCTGGGCATCGGCAGGGGAGAGGTCGACGAACGCTTCGGCTTCCTCCTCCAGGCCTTGGGCGCGGGTGCGCCGCCGCATGGGGGGATCGCGCTGGGAATCGACCGAATCGTGCAGAAGTTTACGGGATCGCGTAGCTTGAGGGATGTGATCGCGTTTCCCAAGACCACCGCCGCCCGCTCCCGCTTCGAGGGTGCGCCCGCCCCGGTTCCGACGACCGATCTCCAAGAACTGCGCATCTCCATCACCCCGGATATTGATCGAAACCGCGAAACTGGTTGAACACAGGCTCGACGCCGAGGGCATCGACGCCCTGACGCTCTCAGGTGTCAACGACTGCAACCTGAGAGAGCTCAACCGACTGCTCGGCGTCAGGGTGGTGCTCCGCAGCGAGACCGTGATCGTCTCCGGCGAGAACGACGCCGTGCGCAGAGCGGTACCGGTAGTGCGCCGTGTGATCTTGCGCGCCCGCCAGAGACGACGGGTGGACGAGCGGCTTCTGGCCGACCTCGTGGAAACCGCATTCAACGGCAAGCGCGCGTCGACCGGGGCTTCCGGGCCTTCCGGGGCCGTCTCCGACCGGGACGCATCCGATGACGCGTCCTTCCGCCTCGCCCTTCCGGGTTCCCGCAAGGTCATCATGCCCAAGTCCTCCGGCCAGCGCAGATACGTCCGGGCGATCACGGAGCACGAGGTCGTGGTCGGCATAGGCCCGGCGGGAACCGGCAAGACCTATCTGGCGGTGGCATGCGCGGTGGACGCGCTCTCGCGACGGAGGGTGAGGCGGATCATACTCGCTCGTCCTGCGGTCGAGGCCGGCGAGCACCTGGGTTTCCTTCCGGGAGATCTGCAGGAAAAGGTGAACCCGTTCCTGCGTCCGCTCTACGACGCCTTGGGAGACATGATGCCCCGGGACCGGCTCGCCCGGGCTCTGGAGGACTCGACCATCGAGATCGCCCCCCTCGCATATATGAGGGGGCGCACGCTCCAGGACGCCTTCGTCATCCTCGACGAGGCCCAGAACGCCACCACCGGGCAGATGAAGATGCTGCTCACTCGCCTCGGGGTCAACTCGCGGGTCGTGATCACGGGTGACAAGACCCAGACCGATCTGCCGCGCCGAGCGGATTCCGGCCTGCTCGAGGTCGAGCGCGTACTCGCGGGGGTCGAGGGCATATCGCTCGTTCATCTCGATCACCGTGACGTGGTCCGCCACCGTCTGGTCAAGGAGATCCTGTTGGCCTACCAGCGCGACGAGGCCGAGCGAAAGTCGCCGGAGTGAGCTTTCTCCCGGCCGGCGCGAGCTTCCATGCGGCGAGGTGGCTGATCGCGGTGGCGGTGGCTCTCTGGGCCACGCTGCTCTTCGTGCGCGACGCCGGCTCGCGCTCGCAGCTCGACTTCAGCGAATGGGAGGTGGCGCCGCGGCAGGTCGTAGCCGAGATCGAGTTCGAGGTTCGCAAGAGCTCCGCCGAATTGGAGTCGGATCGGATAGCCGCGATGGCAGCGGTTCCTCCGACCTTCCGGCATATCCCCGAGGCTAACGACTCCACCCGCGTCCTGGTGGAAGCCGCCTTCGCCAAACTGGATTCGGTCAGGGAGGCGGCCGGGGTCGAAGCGGCCATCGAGCTTCTCGACTCGATCTGGGGAATCGAGATCTCCTCCGAGCTTTCCCAGGCGCTTGCCGGCCCCGAGATCTGGCTTGTTCTGAGGACGGCGGTTCGGCGGGCGGTCGACGGGCTCGACGCGATCATCGACCCGATGCAGGCTTCCTCCATCACGGCCGACAGCCTAATAGTCCGGGGACCGAGCGGCGTCGATTCCATCCGCCCGACCTCCGGTTTGCTGACCTCGACCGCGTTTCTCGACGAGACCGAACGTTTTCTCGCCCCGGACGTTTCCGCCGAGGTCGTCGATCTCTACCGTCGGTTTCTCGGCGCCCACCTCCAACACTCGCTGAGGTTCGATAACGTAGCCACCGGACGCGACCGGACGCAGGCGTCGGACGGCGTCGATCCGGTAATCGAGACCATCCATGCCGGCCAAGTGATCGTGCGTCCCGGAGATGCGGTCGACGAGGAGGTCCGGAGACGTCTCCAAGCTCGTGAGGACGCCATGGTCACCGGACGTCCGGCCGAGGTGGGACGGACGAGTGGCTTCTTAGGACTCTTCATCGTCCAGATCGTTCTCCTCGCGGTCTTCTGGCTCTTCATTCTCGTCTCGCACCGGGAGATATACCGCAACGTCCGTTGGATCGGCCTGATCGGCATACTCGCGTTCGCGTTCTTCGGCCTGGCTTCGCTCATTCACAGTTCCCAATTGCCGGGCGAGTGGTTGCCGCTCATCTTCGTGATCTTCCCGGTGGCCGTGCTCTGGAATTCCAGCGTCGCTCTGGTGCTCTCGGCGGTCCTGGTGAGCATGACCTGGGCGCTTCCGGCGTACCAGGGGTCGGACGCGACCCTGCTGGCTCATTTCGCGACTGGGGCGCTCGCCGCGCTTTGCTCCATGATCGTGCCCAGACGGTCGCGCGTGTGGCTGGCCATCGTGATACTCTCGGCAGTGGGCGCTCTGGTGATCGTCGCCCACGCCCTCTTCACCGAGGTTCCGTTTCTCGAAGCGCTCGGCCGGACCCCGGCGCTTCTGGGGAACGTGGTCATATCGTTGCTGATCAGTTTGGGACTGCTTTACATCTACGAGCTCTTCACCGGAATCACGACGGTCCAGACCCTTACCGAGTGGGCCGATCCCCTGCGTCCGTTGCTGAGAAAGCTCTCAATACAGGCCCCGGGCACCTACGCGCACAGTGTCGCGGTCGCCAATCTCGCCGAGTCCGCCGCCGAGCGTATCGGTGCGAACAAACTGCTGGCACGCGTCGGAGCCTACTACCACGACATAGGCAAGCTTGTCCGGCCCGAGTGCTTCATCGAAAACCAGGGCGGGGCCAGCAATCTCCACGACGAGATCGAGCCCGAACTCTCCGCCAGCCTGATCAAGGAGCACGTGGTAGAGGGCGAGCGCCTGGCGCGTGAATACCGTTTGCCGCGCTGCATACTTCCTTTCATCACCGAGCACCATGGAACTCAGCGTATCGGCTTCTTCCTGGAAAAGGCTAGAGAAGCCGCTGCGGCCCTGAACGACGGACCGCCCGAGAAGCCGAGGATCGACGAGCGGCACTTCCGATATCCCGGTCCCCGTCCTAGATCGAAGGAAACGGCGGTGCTGATGTGCGCCGACTCCTGCGAATCGGCGGTGCGAGCCATCGACCGCCCCACCAAGGAGCAGATTCGGGAGCGGGTGCGCAAGGTGATTACCGGAAAGCTGTTGGACGGACAGTTCGACAAGGCGCCGGTCACTCTCGCCGATCTTGCCGAGATCAGGGACGAGTTCGTGCGGGTGCTGGACGGAAGCGGACACATACGGACCGTGTACCCGGAGCTGGTGGCCGCCGGAGACGAGGTTACGACCCCGGATGCCGGACCGGCGGGCGATCCGGATTCGGCCCCGGATTCGGCCCCGACCTCGGGGGAAGAGTTTTGACTGCGGGACCGCCCGTGGCGTTCACCGACGATGCCGTGATCTCCATCGAGTCCGGTCCCTTCGATATCCGGACGGAGTTGATCGAACGCGCGGTCAGGAGAACGCTGGAGGAGCGGGGCGGGGGAGGCGACATTTCGATCACCGTGCTCCCGGACTCGGAGATGGCGCGGCTCAACCTAAAGTACCTCGGAAAGGAAGGCCCCACCGACGTCATCGCTTTTTCGCTGGGGGAGGAGTTCTGGCCCTTGGGAGACATCTACCTCGGAGGTGATCAGGCCGCCCGCCAGGCGGCCGAACACGGGGTGAGGCTCGATGAGGAGATGACGCGACTAGCCATCCACGGCACCCTCCACGTGATCGGTTTCGATCACCCTGACGGCGAGGCCCGCTGTTCGTCGGCCATGTTCGATCTACAGGAGACACTGGTCGAGCAAGTGATGGCGACGGATCGCCGGACGGATGCCTGGTCCGAACGGGACGACCCCGCAGGAGGCCGCCGCTAGCGGCGGGAAGACGATGGCGGATCGGGGAGGCGGCCGTTCGGCTCGCGAGCCGCAGGCCGACGGCTCCCGGGAAGAGCACGCCGCTCTGGCCGAACGGCTCGCCCGGCTTCACCCGTCCGACATTGCGGACATAATCGAAGGGCTTCCGGAGTCCCAAAGAGTAGCGGTAATCGAGGTCCTCTCGACCGAGACCGCTTCCGAGACCCTCGCCGAGATGGAGGAAGGCCCCGACCGCGGAGCGCTGCTCGCGGCCCTCGCCCCCGAAAGAGGCGCCGAGCTCGTTCACGAGCTGGCCGACGACGATGCCGTCGATCTCATCGCCGAGCTCGGACCCGACGAGCGGCGCGCCATCCTCAGCGCGCTCCCGGATGAGGCCGAGGCCGAGATTCGAGAGCTGATGGTGTACGACGATGACACCGCCGGTGGGCTGATGACTTCGGAGCTCGTCAAGGTAGAGGGTAGGATGAACGCCGGGCGGGCTATCGCCCGGGTACGCGAGTCGGGAAGGGATGTCGAGGACTTCTACACCGTCTTCGTCGTGGATCCGACCGACAAGCTGCTCGGCACCGTCAAGCTCGACGACCTCGTGATCGCCGAAACCCACGAACCCATCGAGTCCATCGTCGAGGAACCCGTCGCGGTGGTCCGGCCCGATGTGGATCAGGAAGAGGTGGGCAGGCTCATCGCCCGTTACAACCTCGCTGCGATCCCTGTCGTGGACGACGATGGCAAGTTGCTCGGGCGCATCACCTTCGACGACGTCATCGACGTCATCGAGGAAGAGGGCACCGAAGACATCCTGCGCCTTGCCGGCGTCGCCAACGAGGACGAACTCCGCCACACCTGGGGCGAATCGGTCAGGGCGCGTCTGCCCTGGCTGCTGCTCAATTTGGTGACGGCGGCGCTAGCTGCGGCCGTGATCCTGGTGTTCGAGGACGCCATCCGCCAAGTGGCCACCCTGGCCTTCATCGCGCCGATAATCGCCGCTCTCGGGGGAAGTTCCGGCACTCAGTCGCTGGCGGTCACCATCAGACGTCTGACGCTAGAAGGTGGAGCCAGCAAGGCCGCGCTCTCGGCCGTCGGACGGGAGTCCGCCATCGGTCTCGTCAACGGCGCCGCCCTCGGAGCCGGGGTGGCTCTGCTGGCGATGCTCGTTCCCGGCGGGGACGTCCGGCTCGGCCTCGTGGCGCTGATCGCCATGTGGGGGAACCAGATCGTCGCCGGGTTCGCCGGAGCCTTCTTTCCGACGCTGCTCGAACGGCTAGGAGTCGATCCCTCGGTGGCTTCGTCCGTCTTCGTCCACACTTTGACCGACCTCTGCGGCTTCTTCCTACTTCTGGGGCTGGCTTCGAGAATGTTGATGGGATGACACCGGGCGAGGCTACATCGACATCTTTCGGGCGGGTTCGGGCTGCCGAACCACCCCTTCGACCCTCGCGAGCACGAGCGCCGAAGATTCCGCCATCTCACGGTAGTAGCCGACGAACCTGTCGGTCTCCGTCGCGTCGTACTCCGCCAGATTCTCGGCCCACCGATAGGCGATGGGCTGGAACCACAGCTCGGCTTCGACCCTGAAGGGGCCGCTCGACGGGTTCACCGCGACCGAGTAGCGCACGGCGTCCGATCCGGGCAGGAAGTCGGAATCGTCGGTCGCGGCTCCTGCGGGACGGGTCCGCGAATCGGCCGATGCCGCGTCGTAGCCCAGCGGGAGGATGCGGTTGTCCTTGGTCCAGCTCGCGGCCGACATCAGTCCGGTGGTGATTTCGCCCGCGGCGTTAGCCATGACGCCCTGGTAGACCTGAACCTGGTCCGACGACTCGATCATGTCGTAATGCGGCTCGAAATCCTTGCCGTCGAGATCGTGGTCGTCCCCCGCCACGCTGCCGTCCGGCGCGAACGCCCCTGACTCGAACACCCTGTTCCCGTCCGCGTCCATCACCGCGAACCTGATCCAGGCGCGGCGCGAGGGATATGCGGTGGGGAATTTGTGGCCGGCCAGGTTGCGCACGAGCACGGTGGCTTCGAGCCTGCCCTCACCCACGCCCACCCCGACAAGTTCGAGCTCGACCGTGGCAGTCCGCAGATGATCGGCGGTTCGCGCGGCGGCGATTTCTAGCTCCTGCGGCAGGGCCGTCACTCCGAGCTCGCTCCGGAAGCGGTTCAACATACGGAGCATGAAGAAATTGCCGCCCCGAAAAACGTGTCGGGAAACCTCCGGACGCGCCTGCCCGAGCACCATGGTCACGGGAACGTCTTCAGCGACTTCCGGCATGTGGCAGTCCTGGCAGCTCCGCTCGAGGAATCCGCCCTCGGCGTAGTCGCTCGCCAGCCACTCCAGATAAGGCGACTGTTCGGGGAACGCGGTTTCGGTTCCGCCGTCGCGCACCGGACGGGTGATGACGGTGTGGCAACTGGCGCAGAATCCCGAAGAGGTGACGTGTTCGCCCAGACGAGGTTCGAACCCGGTGGCGGAGTGCATGATGCCCGCGCCGCCGGCGTCGGGTTCGAATGGACCGAATAGAGCTCGTGCGTTGGGATCGCCGGCGCCTGCTCCGCTTGACGATCCGCTTGCCATTCCCGCGATGTGGAAGCGAGCGGTGAAGCTCTCCTCCTCGCCGAGACCGTCGGGCTGGATCTGATGGCAAAGTGCGCACGACACTCCGTCTGCCGCAAGATCGGCGAACTCGCCTCCGGCGCCCCCGACGGGTAGGTTGGCGAAGACCTGTCCGATCTCTCCAGTCGCCGCTGCGGCGACGCTCGCCATGGGCATGTGACAGCGGGCGCACTCGCCCTCGATGTCCGCGGCCGCGTTCGGATAGTCCATGATCTCGCGTCTGACTGCGGCTTGGAAGTAGGGGTCGCGAGCGCTGTTGGCCATCATGGAGGCGCGCCAGTCGAACCCTATGGAGAGGTCGTCGCCGTCCGGGCCGAACACCCCCTTGTGGCAGGCGATGCAGCGACCCGAGGTGCGGAAGAGTTCGCCGGGGTTCTCCTGAGCGGGCGCATCGAGAGCGGCGAGAGCGAGGGCTGCGGCCGCCAGGGGCGCCGCGCCGGGCCGCCGGCTTCGCGATTTGGTCGATATCACCCTCACCACCCCTCGAAGAAGCCGCCGTCGAACCAGTCGAGAAGCAGGTAAAGGAAGAGTCGGGGCCGACGGGAGTCAACGGCCTCCCCCACCGGGAGCATGACCCCGACGTTGGCAAGCACGTGCTGACGGGTGTTGAGCGCCACTTGCACTTGCGGCACGAGGTCCATGGTCGTGGTCCCGCCGTCCTCCAGACCCAGCTTGGCCTGGAATTCCAGCATGGGAGACCATGTGCGCCCCCATGGTCCCTCGGTTCGGCTCAATCCAAGCAGGACGCGTGCGAAGGCCTGGTCGCGCCCGTCCTCGTACAAAGGAAGCCCGTAACGGTAGTGGGCCCCTACCTCCATCCCCCCTTGCGCCTGCAGAAACGCGTCCGAGGGCAGGAGCTGACCTGCGGAGAGGAAGATTTCCAGAGCCCCCTCGCCACCCTGTTCGCGCGGGCTCGTGGGGAGAATCGCCTCGCCCATGATCGAGAGGATGGCACCTCGTTCCAGCGAATGGTAGAAGGCGTGCTTCCAACCGAGGGAGACGTTGCCGACCGTCAAATCTCCGGTCGGTTCGCCTTCGTCGACCAGCGCCCCGCCTTCCCCTTCTCTGCGAGACACCTCGCCGCCCTCCCGCCTCCAGCGGAAAGGAACGGCCACTTCAAGCTGACTCCGAGGGCCGAAACGATGCTCGTAGACGTAGGCTCCACCCGCGTCGCCTCCGTCTTCGATGTCGAAGTCGGCTTCGATCACCCATTCGTCTTCGGGATACGCCTTCTCCGTCAACAGCGCTCGGGGCAGGTTCAACTCCCCCCTCGGCCAGGCCTCGTCGGTGCACAGGGTCCGGATGTGGCCCATGACTCGGGCAAGCTGCTCCTCGGTCAGGGCTCCTCTGAACGCCGGCATCATCTCGCTGAACCCCCTGACCGGCCCTCCCTCGTGGGCGACCGCTATCCAGTCGCCGTCCGGTTCCCGAGCCGCGAAGTCGCAGTCCGAGAAGTCGGGAAGCTCCTCTTCGAATCCGACCAGGGACGGGGGCAGGCCGGTTCCGTCCATCCCGTGGCAGTTGGCGCACGACCCTGAGTAGATCCGTTCGCCGCTCGCGTCGACCAGCTCGGCTCCGGTGGCCGGCGGATAATTCTGAGCCGCCAACGCGGCCGGCACCACTGCGAGCGCACAAGCCGGCAGCGCCGCCGAGGTCAACCGACGACAGGCCATGCGGACGGCCGTATTCACGAGATCACCCTCATGCCTTCCGCCGTCAACCGTGAGTTGAATTCGGCGAGATCCTCCTCCATCAGGCGCGAAATGTCTCCGGCGATCCGCGCCAGTCGTTCCTCGAGGATGACCTTGACCTCCACGGCCGAATCGGTCGGGCGGAAATCGGCCACGCTCACGGCGGACATCAGATAGTTGAGTCTCTCCATCAGCCTGGTCGGGTAGCGGATCCCGTCCTGGCCGGTGCCCGTGGCGCGGAGTTGAAAGAGCCCCTCCTCGGCTTCGACGAACCTCGCTTCCAAGGAGTCGGCGGCTTCCGCCAGCGTATCGAGTCCGTCATGGTCATCGCCATCGGCACGCTCTCTGAGCGCATCCGCGACATCGAGAAGTTGCCGACGCACCGACTCCACGGCGTTGACGAGAGCCGCAGCGCTGTCGGCGCTCGACCGCAGCTCCGTCAGCATCCCGAACTGCTCGGCGATCTCCTCCTCCGATCCTTCGGAGTGCGGGTCCTTGAGAACCTCGAGCTCCCGGGTCATCGCGGCGCCCTCCGCCTCCACCCCGTCCAGGTGCAGAGTGACCGTGTAGGTCCCAGGCTTCTGGAGCAGGGCGCTGGGACCGGGTCCGCCGAACAGTCCGCCGGGGAAGGGGCGCTCCCGCTCCTCGCCCAGCTCGAAGTCGTCGGCATGCATCGGCTTGGTGCGCAGCCGAATGTCGCGGATCGGTTCTCCTCTCAGATCCCACCACACGCGGTTCACTCCAGCCTGCCCGGTTCCCGCCAGTTCTCGCACGGTCTCCCCGGAGGCGTCGGCTATCTCCAGCGAGACCGGGCCGTCGACACCGTCGCGCAGCCAGTAGCTGATGGACGCGCCGTAGGGCGGATTTTCGCCGTCCGACTGATCGTCCGACATGGAGAACTCTTCCGAAACCGGTCGGAATCTCCACGCTTCCCGGGGGCTGAAGAGATGCGCCGGCGATGCCGCCACCTCGGCAGTGAGCTGCTGGAGCGGCGTGACATCGTCGAGTATCCAAAATCCGCGCCCGTAGGTGCCGATCACGAGATCGTTGAAGCGCTCCTGGACCACGATGCCGTACATGGGGGAATGGGGAAGGTTCGTGTGGAGCGACTGCCAGGAATCGCCGTCGTCGAAGGAGAGCCAGAGGCTCGCCTCCGTCCCCAGGTAGAGCAGACCGGGTCGCACGGGGTCTTCTTGGACGCTGCGCGTGTAGCTGAGGACGCCGTCGTCGATGCCGCCGGAGATCGGGGTCCAACTCTCGCCGTAGTCCTCCGTCCTGTAGGCGCGGGCCTCGAAGTCGCCCACCTGGTGGTGCTCGATCACCATGTAGGCCTTCCCCGTGGCGTGGCGGGAGGCGTCGATTCCCCTGACCACGCCGTCGGGCGGGAGGTCGGGGACGTTTCGGGTGACGTCGGTCCAGCTTTCGCCGCCGTCCCTGCTCACCTGCACGAGGCCGTCGTTCGTTCCCGCCCAGAAAACTCCCTCCTCCAGGGGCGACTCGTCGAACGCGTAAATGACGCAGCAGAACTCGACCCCGATGTTGTCCGGTGTGAGCCCTCCGCTGATCCCCATGCGGGATCGGTCGTTGGTAGTGAGGTCGGGAGAGATCACCTCCCAGCTCTGACCGCGGTTCCGGGTGCGGTGCACGTGCTGCGAGGTGACGTAAACGGTCTCGTTGTCGTGAGGGGAGATGAGAAGGGGGAAGGTCCACTGGAAGCGGTAGCGGACGGAGTCGGCGGGATGACCTGTCGTCGTCTCGGGCCAGACCTCGGTTTCGCGGTACTGGCGGCTCTCCGAGTTCCAGCGCACGACGATGCCGCCGCCGGCACCCGCCCCGGAAGCGCTCGACCACACGATCCGCGGATCGGTCGGGTCAGGCGTGGCGAATCCCGACTCGCCGCCGCCGACCGTGTGCCAGAGGCCGCGCGGAATCCCGCCCGCGATGAAGCCGCCCTGAAGGCGCGAGTTGCTCGGGCCGCGGGTGGAGGGGCCGTCCTGGCGGTTGCCGAGAACGTTGTAGGGTATGGCGTCGTCCGCAGTGACGTGGTACATCTGAGCAACCGGAAGCTGAATCCGGAACCAACTCCTGCCCCGGTCGTTCGAAAACGAGACGCCTCCATCTCCGGCCACAGCCTGACGTTCGCCGTCGGTGGGATCGATCCACATGTCGTGGTGATCCCAATTGGGGGCTTGGCCGAAGGCCGCCGACTCCGAGGTCACCCCGCCGTCGAGCGAATAGGAGTACGCCGCGGCGAGAAAGAAGATCTCGTTCTCGTTGTCGGGACTCACCTCGCAGCGGCTATAGTAGGCGGTGCGCCCTGCGAGGTCGCGGTCGTAGCTGGTCAGCGCCCAGTTCGCGCCGCCGTCGTCGCTGCGCCAAAGCTCGCCGCCGGTGGTCTCGCCTCCCTCCCAAGGTACGCCGTCGCCGGTCTCGATGAGCGCGTAGATGCGCCGTGGGTTGTCGGGGCTCGTGCACAGGGCGATCTTGCCCACGTCGGTTTCCGGCAGGCCGGCGCCTTCGAGTCGGGTCCAGGTGTCGCCGCCGTCCCGCGACATGTGGATGGCGCTGCCGGGGCCGCCCGAACGGCGGTTCCAGGTGCGGATGGCGAGCTGCCAGGTGCCCGCGAAGAGCGTGCGCGGATTGGACGGGTCCATGACGAGATCGCTGGCGCCGGTCTCCTCGTCGACGAAGAGAACGTGTTCCCAGTTCCGCCCCCCGTCGACGGTCCGGTAAACGCCGCGGTCCGGCTGTGGCGAATAGCCGTGACCCATCGCGGCCGCGTAGACGACGTCCGGGTCGGTGGGATGAACGATGATGCGGGAAATGCGCCCGGTGGCGTCGAGCCCCATGTGCTCCCAGCTCTCGCCCGCGTCGAGCGAGCGCCAGACGCCGTTTCCGATGGAGACGTTCGAGCGGATGAAGGGCTCTCCGGTCCCGACCCAGACGATGCTCGGATCGGAACGTGAGACCGCCACCTCGCCGATGGCGTGGATCTTGTGATCGTCGAAGACGGGGCGCCATTGGAGGCCGCCGGTCTCTGTCTTCCAGACCCCGCCGGACGCCGCGCCGACGTAGTAGGTCAAACGGTCGCCGGGCACCCCGGACACCGAGGTGATGCGGTTGCCCACGGGTCCGATGTGGCGGAAACGCAGCGCATCGAGCGCGGAGGTCGGGATTTCCTGACCTGAAGCTCCAGGCCTCCCGCCGAGCAGGGTCAGGCCTAGCGCGAGGAGCGAACAGGAGCGGAGGAAGGAAAGGCGGGGAACGGGGAGCATGCGGACGGACGGAGGGAGGTTGGACGGGTCGAGAATTGTGCGGGCGATGGCGCGCAACGCGATCTCGCGTCGCCCGGTCCTGACGCCACGATACCTGCGGAGGGCCGGGCTCGCAAGGGCATGGCGCAAACACGCCACGCGCATCGAGGATTCCCTTGCATCCTGTCGCTCCGAGCCTCTCCGGCGTCCGCCGCCTGTCGCTATCTTCACGGATGCCGTTCGAGAGCGCCCGCTGGCGCCGCCACGTCAAGCCAAGTTCATCGGTCATCGCCGGTCGAGCGGGGACCGCCCTCCCGATCGTCACCCAGGGTTCGACGAGTTGGCCGTAAGGAAGCGGTCGCTCGACAGGTCGATCGTCGAGGGTCCTGTGGGAAGGGCGGTGTGGCGGCTCGCCTGGCCCACCATGCTTCAGAACGTGATCGGCGGTCTCCAGGGGATCGTCGACCACGCCATGGTCGGCCACACGGTCGGATTCACGGGCAACGCCGCAGTGGGGGTGGCCGGGCAGATCTTCATCGTGGTGATCGTCTTCATCGCGTCGATCTTCACGGGAATGGGCATCCTGGTCGCCCGGTTCGCCGGGGCCGACGAGCCCGACAAGGTCGACCGCGCCGTCTACCAGGCCTTCCTCGTCGCGCTGGCCCTCGCGGTAGGGGTCATGGCGCCGCTCGGCTACTTCCTCTCCCCGGTCCTGCTCGACCTCGTGAACGCGGAACCGTCCGTGCAGGCGGAGGCGCTGCCGTATCTCCGCATCATGTTCCTCTTCAGTTTCGGCATGATGATGTTCTTCATGCTGAGCGGAGCGCTGCGCTCGGCCGGGGACGCCAAGACACCCCTTCGGCTGGGCATCGCGCTCACCGTGCTCAACCTGGCGCTCAACCTGGTCTTCATTCCCGTCTGGGGTACGGCCGGCGCGGCCATCGGAACGGTTCTGGCGGGAAGCGCAGTCGGTCTCTATTCGCTCTACCGACTCATCTCGGGAAAATGGGTGGTCCACTTCACCCGCGGCATGGGGTTGCGTCCCGACTGGAAGATCATACGGGAGCTCTTCCGCTTCGGGCTTCCTACCGGCTTCCAGGGCATCGCCATGAACGTGGGCGGCGTCCTGCTCCTAGGCTTCATCGGCTCGCTGGCGAACAGCGCGGAGGCGCAGGCCGCGTATTCGGTGGCCTACGCTCAACTCTTCTCGCTGATCACCTGGACTTCGGTGGGGCTGATGGGCGCGGCCGCCACCGTGGCCGGCCAGAATCTCGGCGTGGATCGCCCGGAGCGCTCCGTCAGGGCGGTGAGGACCGCAGCGATCATGGGACTCGGTGTGGCGACGATGGCTGGTGCGCTCTTCGTCCTCCTCCCCGATCATCTTCTCTCGCTCTTCAACATGGAAGACGAAACCGTGGTCGCGATCGGGCGTGAGCTCCTGGCCTTCCTGTGCGTCTCCGGGTTCTTCGTCACGTTGGCGCTGACCTATACCGGAGGCCTCCAGGGCACGGGCGACACCCGGGGCCCGCTTTACATCTCGCTCATCTCGCAGGTGGCCGTCCCGCTCCTGATCTGCTCGGTGGCGTCCGGGACGCTCGGCCTCGAGGCACGTCACGTCTGGTTCGCCATCGTGGTCGGCCATATGGTGCGCGGTCTGCTGAGCATGCTGCGTTTCGACCGGGGAAGGTGGCGCGACATAGAGATTCGGGTTTAGCTGCCCATGGCTGAGTTTCACGAACACCGAGTGCCATGAAGCTCCGCGCGCTGAGGGACTGCAGCGCCGCTCTTCGCCCGGAGAGCGACACCGAGCGTGGCCTACCGAGTTGAGACGGCGTCGCGCAGCCTCTGTTGGCGTTGTCCACGGGCTGTCGTTCGACCTACCGCCGGCGCCGGCGCCGGCATATGTTATCCGGCGGAGCACCGATGCGCGTGACCGCGCCTGCGGCCGCGAACGATTGACCTGCAGCCCGGAGCCCTCATGCTACGTCAGATTCTCGCCGCTGTCGCCGGCTACGTGGTCGACGACCTCCCCGCCGTCGGCACCGGGGCGCCGTTCGGCAGCGAATTCGTCGTCGGAAGAAGCGCGACGTGAGCGACAACCGGCGCGTTCCGGCGGCGGTCTGGATCGTGCTCGGCGTCGTCCTGGGCGTCGTGATCGCTCGGACCGGCTTCCCTGACGGATGGCGCTGGACGTCCTCACCTTTGACCCTGAACCCCGGCATGGCCGCACCGGACGGGGCTGCCCAAGCCGCCGAACGGGCAAGCTGGACCGCCCTCGCCCACGAGACGGTCGGTCGGCACGGCGCGATCGAGCCGATCCTCGGGAAAGGCGCGACCGTGCGCCTGCTGGTGCGGCTGGCCGAGCAGGAAGGCTACCGCGCACATCCCTATCCCGACGCCGAAGGCTGGACGGTCGGCATCGGCAAGCACGCGGGTGTGACCCACGCTCATCCGCTCGTCACAAGGAGGGAGGCGCTGGAACAGGCGCTGGCCGACGCGCGGACCCAATGCGGGCGGTTCGAGACCGGATGGCCGCCGCTGATGCAACAGCCGATAGGTCTGCGCATCGCCCTCTGCGACGCGGCGTTCCAGCTGGGCTCCGACGGGTTGCTGAGCTTCCAATTGGCGCTGGGGGCTCTGGAGACCGGCGATTGCGATCAGGCTGCTTGGGAATTCCGGGATTCGAGGTGGACCGACGACACGCCGCGCAGGGTGGCGGCGCTGGCGAGCACCATACTGGAGACCTGCACAATGGGAACACCATGAACGCTTCCTGCCGCCCCCGCTCCACTCCGGAGAAGTCCGCCGCGGAGGAACGCGGCCGTACGGAATCGGTGTCCCGGCTCGCCGCCCGAACCCCGAGGCCGCCTTTCGCCGCGCTGCTCGCGGGTGCCCTGTCGTGCGCCTCACTTCTGCCCGCCGGCGCCGGGGCTCAGGCACCTGCGGTCCTCCCCGAAGGCGTTCCCGCCCGGATCCAGCCTCTTCCCTCGCTCAGGCAGCAGGCCGAGGAACAGCAGGAGTGGCTCCGCCTCCGGCTCGAGCGCGTACTTCCCAGGCTGATGACGGAATACGACGTCCGCATGTGGATCCTCTCCATGCGAGAATACGCCGAAGATCCCGTCTTCGACGCCATCAAGTCGCCCACGACCTTCGCGGCCCGGCGTCGATCCATCTACGTCTTCACCAGACAGGAAGACGGCAGCGTGGAACGGCTCGCCCTCGGCGGAACGAGCCAGGGCGGACTCTTCACGGCATACCGTTCCACCCGTCCGGCGCCTACCCGGGAGACGGTGGAGCTGTGGGGAAGCGAGCAGTGGACGCTGCTGAGGGAGGTCGTCGAGGATCGCGATCCTGAGAACATCGTCCTCAACATCGACCCGGTTTGGGCTTTTTCCGACGGACTGCACGCCGGGGAACGGGAGGCTCTCGAGGAAGGGCTGGGAGCCGAATACGTAGCGCGGGTCAAGCGGGAGCCCCGCCTCGCGATGAACTACATCGCACTCCGTCCGCCCGAGATGATGCGGCGCTACCGAAAGATCCAGGAGACCGTGCACGCGGTGATCTCGGAGGCGTTCTCGAACGCGGTCGTCACTCCCGGCGCGACCACGACCGAGGACGTGCGCTGGTGGCTACGCCAGCGCGTGCGCGATCTCGGCTACACAACCTGGTTCCACACCTCGGTCGACGTCCAGCGCGACGGGGAGCTTCCGGCGGACGGGCCGGTCGTCATCGAGCGGGGCGACCTGCTCTGGACCGACTTCGGCACCCAGGCGATGAATCTCCACACCGACACCCAGCATCTCGGCTACGTCCTGCGCGAAGGCGAGACCGGGCCTCCCGCAGGGCTTGTTCGTTGCCTGGCCCGATCGAACCGCCTCCAGGACATCCTTCTCGAGAACATGGAACCGGGGCTGACCGGCAATCAGATACTCGGTGCGGCTCTGGCCCAGATGCGCGAGGAAGGGATCGACGGCACAATCTATACGCATCCCATCGGCGATCACGGCCACGGGGCCGGCCCGCTCATCGGGCTGTGGGACCGTCAGGAGGGCGTGCCCGGCAGGGGCGACGCGGTGCTGCTGCCCTCCACCTGGCACTCCATCGAGCTACAGGCGACCGTCCCGATCGACGAGTGGGGCGGGAAGCCCGCGAGATGCAGGCAGGAGGAAGAGGCCTACCTCGACACCGAGGGCGACCGCCACTGGGCGTTCAGACGCCAGACCGAGTTCCACATAGTCTGGTAGGTGCCGGGTCGGCGGCCCGTAAACCTGTTCGGCCGCGGTACCTCAGCCGCCTGCCGGATAGTTTAGTTCGCGGTGCGTACCGCCTGCACGATCGCCCGGGCGAGCGCGTCCGCCGCGAGCGCTCCCACCAGCATCACGTCGGCGCCGCTCTCCAGAGTGCCGGTCGCAAGTGAAAAGACGGTGTCTCCGTCGCTGGGCGTGTGGGCGGGATAGATAGCTCTGGCGATGCCGTCCTGGGCCATCTGAGCCACCTTGGTCGCCTGTGCCTTGGTGAGGACGGCGTTGGTGGCGACCACGGCTATGGTCGTGTTCGCTCCGGGTAGAGAAGTGAGTGCGGCTCCGGCTCCCGCAGCGTTGCGCCCCGGCGCTGCACGCCCGCGCAGGACGAGCCGGGCGTCGAGCAGTTCGCCGCTCGCCGGATCCCGGATCCCGGCCACCACCTCGCCGGTTCCCGGGTCGATCACGTCGCCGACCGAGTTGACGACGACCGCTGCGGCCACCACCAGACCGTTCTCCATCCGGATGGCGAAGTTGCCGAATCCGCCCGCCATCGCCCGTTCGGCTCCCATGAGCTTGCCCACGGTGGCGCCTGCACCTGCGCCGACCCGTCCGACGAGGGCGGGTGGCGGAGGATTCTCGCTTTCGGCTCGCGCCATCCGCTCCGCCGCCATCTCGCTCGCCTCGTATCCGCACTCGGGGCCGGGTCGGACTTTGGTCTCCCCCTCGAGTCCGAGATCGTAAATGATCGCGCCGGCCACGATCGGCACGTTCTTCGAGCCGACCTTGAACCCGATGTCACGCTCATCGAGCGCCCGCACCAAACCGTCGCGTACCGCGAGCCCGAACGCGGATCCGCCCGAGAGAAAGAGACCGTGCACCACCGAAACGGTGTTCACGGGGTCGAGCAGGTCGGTCTCGACCGTTCCCGGCGCACCGCCGCGCACGTCCACGCCTCCCACAGCCCCTCCCGGAACCCAGATCACGGTGCATCCGGTCGGCCTCTCCGAGAGCGTGCGGTGCCCGATCGCCACGCCGGCCACCGCCTCGATTCCGCGGTCCTCGTTTTCCGGCGACTGGCCCTGGGCCGTCGCCCCAGGGCCTAAGGCGGCGAAAGCGGCCGCGCCGGCCAGAAGCGCCCGGACCTGACCGGAGGGCCGGGTCCGGTCATGGTTCACTGAGGAGGCAGGCGCAGCGCCACGAGCGATCCGCTCATGCCGGCTCCGCCTACCGAGAGAACGACGTATTGAACGCCTTCGTGCACGTAGCTCATGGGAGCTGTCGTCGTCGGAGCGGGGATCTCGACCGAACCCAGGTGCTCGCCGGTCATCTTGTCGACACCGTGGAGGAGAGGCGCCTGACCCCGTCCCTCCGCGTACAGGAACATCGTCTTCGTCACCACGGCGGTGGCGTGGCCGTTGCTTCCGGTGTTGCCGGTCTCGACGCCTTGGAGATCCGGGTGGTTGCGGATGCGCTCGGGCGTGAACCCGTTCGGGATGCTCCAGAGATGCTCGCCGGTGTTCATGTCGATGGCCGTGATGCTCGCGTAAGGCGGTTTCCACAAAGGCAGCCCCCGAAGGCTGGGCACCCCTCCCGGACCCACCGAGACGTAGTCGACGTTCGACTCCGGATCGACCTCGGTCCCGGGCCGCAGCCGAGGAGCGCTGCATCCTCGCTGGCTCGCGGTGTAGAGTATTCCGGTTTCCGGGTCGGCCACCGTTCCCCCGGGGATGTTGGTGCCGCCGTTCGCCCCCGGGCAGTGAATCGCGCCGAGTATCCCGTCTTCGTCAGTGACCATGGGCGGGTTGAAGAGAGGACCCATCCGAAAGCGGCTCAGGATTTCCATGGCCTGCGCTCTGAGCTCGGGCGTGAAGTCGACGATGTCGTCCTCGCCGAGCCCCTGCATCTCGTACGGCGCCGGCCAGGTGGGAAAGGGTTGGGTGGGCGAGGTCCACTCGCCGGGCACGTCGGTCTGCGGGACCGGTCTCTCCTCGATGGGCCAGATGGGTTCCCCGGTCTCACGATCCAGCACGTAGACGAACGACTGCTTAGTGGTCTGGGCGAGGATCTTGCGCGGTTCGCCGTCGATGGTCACGTCGAGGAGCGAGGGCTGGGCCGGGTTGTCGTAGTTCCAGATGTCGTGGTGGACCGTCTGAAAGTGCCAGGCCCGTTCGCCGGTGGCCACGTCGATCGCGAGGATCGTGGTGGAGAAGAGGTTCTCGCCGGGATGGAAGCCTCCGAAGTAGTCGATGGTGGGCGGGTCGGTGCCCACGTAGACGAGGCCGAGCTCGGGATCGGCGGTCATGGGCGCCCAGGCGCTGACGTTGCCGGTCCACTGCCAGGCGTCGTTCAGCCAGGTGTCGTTGCCGAACTCGTCTTCCTGCGGGATGACGTTGAAGGTCCACATGTGCTCCCCGGTCCCCGCGTCGAAGCCCATGATGTTGCCGGGGACGTTCTCCTTTCGGGTCTGGTAGTAGCCCTGCTCGTGGGAGTTTCCGACCACCACCACGCCGTTCACTATCATCGGCGGCGTCGAATTGGTGATGTAGCCGATCTCGGGCGGAAGGCCGTCTTCCCGATCATGCTTCCACGGACCCAGGTACTCCAGCAGGTCGACCTCTCCGCTCTCGCCGAACTTCTCCACCGGATAGCCGGTCTCCGCATCGAGCGCCCAGAGGAAGAAGGCGGGAGTGACCAGGTAGATGCGGTCCTCGTCCCCCACCCGATGGTAGGTGACGCCCTTGCCGTAGTTTTTGCGCATGGAGTCTTCCCAGCGTTTGGTCGGCGGTTCGCGGAAGGTCCACAAGGTCTCTCCCGTGGACGGGTCGATGGAGACTGCGGTCCGGCGCTGGCCGGCGACCGTGTAGAGCCTGCCGTCCACGTAGATGGGTGTGGAGCGGAGCAGGGGATCGGGCTCGTTGGGAGAGAAGTTGTCGCCCTTCCAGATCCAGGCGACCTCCAGATCCCGGAAGTTATCGGGGCCGATCTGATCAGCCGGGGTGTAGCGCGTACCATAGTAGTCGGCTCCCCAGAAGCGCCATTCGCCTTCGGGCGTGCCGCGTTCCTGCGCCGCGCCCGCGCCCGCCGGCAAGCTAAGGAGGATGGTGACGGCGGTCCGGACCAAGACGGCCCGGGTCCGAGCCGAAAGCCGGCGAGCGTCCCTCATCGCACGGTCCTCATAGCACCGAGAAGGGAGGGCGACGGCGGGTTCGGCGGAGTGGTCGCGAAGCAGTAGTAGAAGCCGTTGCCGCCCGTGGCCTGAAGGTTGGCCTGGCTGCATCCCCGGGAAGAGTGGGCCGAGTTCCAGGAGGTCGGGTTCTCGCCCCCGCCCGTACGGTCGTGGTGTCCGACGCGGGCGCTTCCCGAACCGTCGCTCGCGCTAGTCCAGTTGTCGCAGTTGTCGTAGCCCTCGCCGCCCATGTAGGCCATTCCGTCGAGCGTCGATCCGGTCAGGATGTCGTGCATGTTGGGGGAGTCGCCCCGCCCGTTCACCATCTCGCCCGTCTCGGTGAGGATGGTCTCCTTGGTGAGGTTGGCGTCGTCGGTGTGGAGTTGATCCGGATCGCGGGCGATTTCGACCCCGCCGTAGTTGTGCCATGGTCCGCCGCCGATGCGGTCGCGGGCGTGAACGGCCTCTTCGCCGTCCGCCGGTATCGCGCTCAGGTAGGCCATCCAGGTGGCTTCCCCGGCGTCGACGGCCTCCGCCAGACTCTGGCAGTGCGCGTCCGCTCCTTCGAGGCCGCCCAAGTTGGCGCCGTCGCCGGGACCTTCGCTGGTGATGAAGAAGCTCATGTTCGCATCCTGGCTCCCGAACGACGGGACCGGGAAGGCGACGATGGCCAGCACGGCCGCGAAAGTGGTCAGTGTACTCTGCTTCACGTTGGACTCCCTAGTGGTGAGGATCGGGGTTGGCGAGAAGCGGCCTTGCGGGAACGCCGGCTCCCGCCGCGATCTCGAACGCTTCCTAATCTTCCCCGAAATCGCGGGTCGAGCAAGGGGAGGTCGTGGAAATTGGCCTGGGGATCCGAATCCACGTCGAGGACGACGTCTAGCCCAAGGGTGAGCGTCACAACGATGGCCTCCGCGATCATCCGTTCTGTCGCTTGAGAGTCACCGGGGGAAAGCCGCCAACTTGTTCAGAACGGCACCCCGAGCGCAAGGCAAAGCCATCGCTGAAAACCGGCCCCGTCGCGGCACAGATCCGCGAAGGTGTCGATGAAGTCCGGCGCCGTCACAGTTCCCGCGTCGAGCTTCGCAACCCCTATGAAATCCTTGCGTCTGAGGTCTTCGATGAGCGGGTGCCCGACGCTGAAGCCCATCGGCGCGCGGACGAGCGCATCTCCCACAAGCTCGAAAGACCTGCGAAAACGCTCGCTCCGGGAAGCGTCCTTCCAGGCGCCCGGGCTCTCGTCGATGTGCGCCCGGATCCTTCGAAGCGCGGGTCCGGCCGGACGCCAGACGCCGCATCCGGCGAAGCAGTGGCCAGGCTCGAGGTGCAGGTAGAATCCCGGAGCGTGGGCGTCGCTGGTCGTTTCGTGGCGAAAGTGAATGCCGGCATGGGTCTTGTACGGACTCTTGTCCCTGGAGAAGCGCGTGTCGCGGTAGATCCGGAAGAGAGAGCCTCCGTTGGCCCTGGGGTCGGCCCGGAAGTGCGTGCTGATTTGCCTTAGCGACGGTCCGAAGTCCGAGATGAACCGAAGCGCGGGTTCCTTCACATGCGCCTCGTACCGGGGCTTGTTGGTCTGGAACCACGAGCGGTCGTTGTTCTCGGCGAGCTCCGCGAGGAATTCGAAGACGGCGTCGGTGAAGTGGGGTGGGGTCATCGACGGGTTGGCGGACAGCCGATCATTCGGTGAAACAACGAGTTCACCTGTGTCCGTGCTCCATGGGTCCGTCGCCTTCCGATCCCGAAAGGCTCAGGAACACGGTCTCCAGCCAACGGTCGGTGCTGATGAACCCGCTTCCCCATCCGTCCCATTCGTCCGACACGCCGGCGGCCTTCACGTCGTCGACACTGCCGCCGGCCGCGATCTGGCCGCGCACGCTCTCGATGGTTTCGACGATCATGCGATGATAGAGGCGCAGGTCGTTCATGTCGGAAAGGGGACCGTGGCCTGGAATGATGCGCACGTCGTCCGGTGCGTTTTCCAGCACGTGCGCGATGGCGCGCTCCAGTCCCTCGACGCTCCCTCCGCTCGCGATGTCCACGAACGGGAAGCGGCCCGCAAAGAAGTCGTCGCCCAGATGGACGACGTTCGAGGAGAGGAAATGGACCACGGCGTCACCGTCCGTGTGGCCGTCGGGCAGGTGCCGGACCCTGACCTCCTCTCCGTTGAAGTGGATGGAGAGTCCGTCGTGGAAGGTGATGACGGGCCACGCCTCCGCCGGGGCCGGAGGAGTGACGTTCGTCCCGCGTCGCTGCTCCGTCGAGAGGCGGACGCGCACGTTCTCGTGGGCGATAATGGTGGCGTCCGGAGCGAACTCGGCATTGCCGCCGGTGTGGTCGCCGTGCCAGTGGGTGTTCAGGACGAACTCGGGCGCACCCGAATCGCCGCCGGCGATCTCGCCGAGCGCGGCTCGGATCTTGTCGGCGAGCGGAGCGAACTGGTCGTCGATGATCAGGAAGCCGTCCTCGCCGTAGGAGACGCCGATGTTGCCGCCTCTTCCGCTGTCGAGCACCCAGACGTTTCCGGCGACGTGCGTCACCTCGAATTCGACGTCTGAGAATCCCTGCGCGATGAGCGGCCGGGCGGATAACGTGGGAACGGCGGCGAGGGTCAGGAATGCCAACGAGCACACGGTCGTGGCGACTCGGGTCGGGTGCGGGGTCGTGGGGGAAGATGGTCGGGAAGATGAGGGAGCGGTCAGCATGCGGATGTTCCTCGTTCGGTCGATTTGGGGATGCTCCGGCATGGAGTGCGCCGGGTAGCGCAGCAGGTTTGCTGTGCGGGCAAGAAAGATACGTCACGGAGTGGAAGGATGTCCGGCTTCAAATTCGCCACCGCCACCTGAGGTCACTTGGATCCGCCTGCAACCGAAACGCATCGCCGCCGGGAGAGGTGGGCCTTGCCCTGCGGTCCGCGTCGGCCGATTTGGCGCTCGACGTCGAAGGAACTTACGTTCTTCCTGAACCGGTCCACTCGCCCGGGAGACTTCATGCGCTCTCAATGCCGATGAGGCGTACCGGCGACCTCCGACCGCCTGACAAGCCCATGTCGCGAACCCGCCCAGGCGTCCGCTACCAGCCCGACGACCAGCCGCCGCTACCCGTAACCGTCGGGCTGGGCGTGCAGTATGTGAAGTTCGCGGCGAGCAAGGGATGGGCCGAGGAGATGGAGAACCGGCTGCGGGCGGTGGGCGAGGAGACGATGCAGGTTCTGACCAGTGTCGCCGGGAACGGGACCGGCGCCGCGGAGCGCAGACTGCTGGTGATCGCTCGCGCCGACCGCGAGGCGGCGGACCTGGAATTCATCGCCACCACCGACGCGACCAACATCGAGGACCAGCTCGCTATGCTGACCGCCTCGGCCGAGGTCCCGGACGAAGCCGAGACCCCGCTGCGACTAATGCGGCACCACGCCTCGTCCATCCGCCACCAGCAGTATCGCGACATCGACATCCTGACGATCCGGGTGGAAGATGCCGCAGGGCGCGAAAGCCGTTCGCCCTTGCACGGGAGCCTTGCGGATCGTAGTGTTCGAATCTCGAGAGAGTGACGCGAGAGCCTCGAGAGCTCGCAACGGAAGCACGAACATGAACAGCACCAGAAATATCAAGCTCCTCGTCGGCGTCGCGTGCACGACGACGCTCGTCGCGGCCGCCTGGACCGCCGCATCGGGACGTTCCCCCGAGACCTCGGACGACGGGGTCGCGGAGGCGGCAGCCTTCTTCCTCGATCTCCTCGGCGACGACGCTCTCGCCAAGGTCACCTACGACCTCGGCCACGACGAGCGGTTCAACTGGAACTTCACGCCCGTGTCGAGGAACGGCCTTCCTCTAAAGGCAATGACGCTGGAGCAGCGCTCGGCCGTTCACGCCATGCTCCAGGCGACCCTGAGCAGCCAGGGGTACCACAAAACCAACGCCGTTATCGAGCTCGAACGGATCCTCGGCATCATCGAGAATCGTCCGGAGCGGCGCGATCCGGAGAACTACTTCGTCACCGTATTCGGCGTTCCGGCCGCAGGCGAGGCGTGGGCGTGGCGCTTCGAGGGCCATCATCTCTCGCTGAACTTTTCGTCGCCGGCGAACGACCTCATGGTGGGCCCGGCGTTTCTGGGCGCCAACCCCGCGACCGTCCCGTCCGGCCCGAAGGCGGGCTGGCGACCGCTCGGCCGCGAAGAGGACCTGGCACGAGCTCTGGTGCTGAGCATGGCCGATGGGCAGAGAGCGCTGGCGATGATCGCCACCGACGCCCCCCGGGACATCATCACCGGGAACGAGCGCGAGGCGAGGCTGGAACATTTCGAGGGGATAGCGGCTTCGGCTCTCGGCGAGACCCAGCGCGAAATGCTCTTCGCCGTGATCGCCGAGTATGTGGGAAACATGGAGGCCGACGCCGCGCGCGCGTGGATGGCGCGGATCCGAGACGAGATCTCGCCGGACGACCTCTACTTCGCCTGGGCGGGTTCGACCGAGCCGGGCGAGGGCCACTACTACCGCGTGCACGCACCGCCATTCCTGATCGAGTACGACAACACCCAAGGAAACGCCAACCACGTGCATTCGGTGTGGCGGGATCTGGAGAACGACTTCGGTGGGGACGCGCTGTCCCTTCACTACGAGGTAGGGCACCCGCACGGATGAACGCGCGAGGCCGGCGCGAACCGGGCGGGCGCCGTCCTTCCTAAGGGATCAGCACCACCTTCCTCCATCCGACCTTCCCGGATCCGAACGCCCGATAGGCCCGGATCGCTTCGGTCAGCGGAAGCCGGTGCGAGACGAGCGAGGCGAGCGTCCCGTCATCCGCCTCCAGGACTTCAAGAGCCCACTCCATGTAACGTCTCGCCGGACATCTTCCTGTTCGATAGGTGACGTTCCTGTCGTAGAGCTCCGAAGGCGATATGGCGAGGTGCGGGTCGGTGTTCACGGCCACGGCCGCGACGGCTCCGCCCGGTCGGACGAGCGAGTAGGCCAGACGCGAGGCGGCGGCCGTGCCGGCCGCATCGATCACGGCGTCGAAGGCACGGCCTTCGGCGGCCGCAGCTTCGGGATCGGTCGCCTCCCGGGCCCCGAACCGGGTTGCCAGCTTCGACCGGTCGGGGTTGATGTCCACCGAGAGCGCGCGGACGCCTCTTCGTCGCGCCACGAAGGCCGCCAGGAGGCCGACGGGTCCGCAGCCGATGATCGCCAGGCTGCCGCCGTCGCATACGCCCGCGAGCTCTACGGCGAAGGCGGCGGTGGGAAGGATGTCCGCAGCAAGAACCGCCATGCCGTCGTCGAGTTCGGCCGGTACATGGACCAGGGTGGTGTCCGCGAGCGGCACTCGGGCGAACTCCGCCTGGACGCCTTGGAGTCCGACGCCGTTCTCGACCCAGCCGAAGAGCTGACCGCGATCGCAGCGGGACGGCAGGTCTCTCCGGCAGGCTCCACAGGCTGCGCAGCAGGTGGAGAAGGGGGCCGCAACCCGATCCCCCGGCTTGAAGCGAGAGACGTCCGGGCCTGTTTCCACCACTTCGCCGACCAGTTCGTGGCCCATGACCGTGCCTGGATCGAGCCCGCGTTCACGACCGAAGTAGGGGTGAAGGTCGGAGCCGCAGAGGCCGGCGGCGCGGACCCGGACGATCGCGTCGTCGTCGGCCTCGACGACGGGATCGGCTAAGGCGGCCAGCTCGAGCTCTTCGGTTCCGTGAAAGATTACGGCTTTCATGCGGGGAGTATAACGAGCGCCGAACGTGGACGGGCGTCTCGCGAGCGTGGCCCTTCGAACGGCTCGCGGCGGTGTTCCCGCCAGCGTCCCGTGTGACCGACCACCTGTGCCTGGCCGTAGCCTCGCCGAGGGCGGACGCTCTTACGCGCCTTGTTGGAGCGTGGGCGTCCACGTAGATTCGTTTCACCCCCGCCGATCGAGATCGATGTAGCGAAGGGGAACCTCGGGGCGTGGTCCCTGGGCACGATATCACCTTAACCGCTTGGGACGAACGTCATGGGTAAGCTCCTGTCTGTCTGCTCGTGGTACTCCACTACGGAGAAGAAGCGAACTCGATCTTGACGCTCTTCCAGTTGGGCGGGTAGGTCTCGTTCTGAGGTCGTAGACGGTTCCCGAAACAACTCCCTCGCACAGCCCATGAAAACCAGCGAACAGCAGTGGTACGACCTTTTTCACGCCAAGGCCACCCGACGCGACTTCCTCCGCGTCGGCGGATCGGTGGCGGGCCTCGTCGCCCTCGGCGGCGTCGGGTGCTCGCGTGGCGACGACGCTCTCCGCCGCACCCCGGTCGATCCCTTCCCGCACGGCATCGCGTCCGGCGATCCCGGACCGGATTCGGTCGTTCTCTGGACCCGCCTGGCGCCGGAAGCGGTCGAGGCGTCGGGCGGTCCTGCCACGGACGTCTCCCTCGCCTACGAGATCGCGTCCTCGGAGAGCTTCTCGAAAATCGTGGCCACCGGTTCGATAGTCGCTCCGGCCGTTCTCGGTCACTCGGCCCACGCCGAGGTCGGCGGCCTGGAACCCGACCGGGAATACTTCTATCGCTGGATCGCGGGGGGCGAGGCGAGCCTGATCGGGCGCACCCGCACCGCGCCGTTGCCGGACGCCGATATCGATCGCTTCCGTTTCGCCTTCGCATCCTGCCAGCAGTACGAACACGGGTTCTACACGGCGTACCGCCACATGGCGGAGGAGAATCTCGATCTGATCGTGCATCTGGGCGATTACATCTACGAAACCTCCTGGGGAAGCGATCTCGTCCGCCATCACGAGGGACCGGAGATCGTCACCCTCGACGACTACCGCGCCCGTTACACTACCTACCGTTCGGACCCCGACCTCCAGGCGGCCCACGCTTCGGCCCCCTGGGTCGTCACCTGGGACGATCACGAGGTGGACAACAACTACGCGGCAGGGATTCCCGAGGACGATCAACCCCTCGACGGCTTCGCCCTGCGCCGCGCCGCTGCCTACCAGGCCTTCTACGAGTTCATGCCGCTGCGCAGATCCGCTATGCCCCTCGGACCGAACATGGGTCTCTACCGGGCGCTCCGGTTCGGTAAGCTTCTCGACATGAGCGTGCTCGACACCCGACAGTACCGTGACGACCAGCCGTGCGGCGATCGCCGAGGCGAGTGCGCCGAGCGACACGCGTCGGGACGCACCCTGCTCGGCGACGAACAGCGGAACTGGCTCCTCGAGCGGATGGCATCGGCCGACGCTACCTGGAACGTGCTCGCGCAACAGATCGTCATGGCCGAAGTGAACAGCGGATCGGACGGCGAGGACTCCTTCTCCATGGACGCCTGGGACGGCTACCCGCACGAGCGCCGGGAGCTGCTGGAAACGATTAAACGGACCGGCACGCCCGGCCCCGTGGTTCTCACCGGCGACACCCACTCGAATTGGGCTTCGGAGCTGAAGACCGACTTCGCCTCGATTTCATCCGCACCGATCGGAACGGAGTTCGCGGGCACGTCGATCAGCTCGGGAGGAAATGGCCGGGAGACGACCTCGTGGGGCGCGGCCGCTCTCTCCAACAACCCTCATATCAAGTTCCACAACGGCCAGCGCGGATACGTCACCGCGACGCTGACTCCCGAGAGCTGGACGAGCGACTATCGGGTGGTGCCTGTGATCACCGAGCCCGACGGTGAGGTCGAAACGAAGGCGAGATTCGTGGTCCGGACCGGAAGTGCGGGGATCGAGAGGGGATAGGTTTCAGGGAGTCAGCCGGTCCAAGCGAAAACGTCGACCGCGGTCCGCGCAGACGAAACGACCTCTTCCTCACCGCATCCGCCCTCCGCGACCGAAGCGGCGCCGACCCGAAGCAGGTCCTCCCGACAGGCTTCGACGTTTGCGGACGGAGCCGCGCCTTCGGTCCACCCGGCACCTTCCACCGACCCGTCTTCCGGACCCGCGTAATCTACGCAACCGGGGACTCGCCAGGGACCACCCTCGACCACGCCCACCGCCGGCACCTCGACGCAGGCGGGTTCGTAGACCCGCACGATCCGTTCGCTCGCCTGCACGATTCGGATGTCGCCCCGGGCGGCCACCAGGTCGTCTATCTTCGGCTGTCGTCGGATCTCCTCGAACTCCCGCTCCGGATATCCCGGCGTCAGCGGCTCCTTCGCCGAATCGGCGGGTCCGCGAATGCGCCAGTGCCCGGTGCTGACCGAGATGTGCGCTCCGAGGGCGGCCAGGGCCCGGTCTCGCCATCCCGGATGAACGTGGATGGTCATGGAATCTCTTGAGGCATAAGCGATCGTCGCCTCATCCGCAGCGGCGGAGGAGGCTATGCGAACCGCCGAGTCGCCCAAAGGAAGAAGCCGGGTGAGAGTTGTCGGCGACCTGACGCCACCATCCTCGCTTCCGCCTCCGTCCCTTTCGCAGGCGGCCAACAGGGGACCGGCAATCCCGGCTCCCAGCCCCAGACGAACGAAGCGTCGCCGGGTAAGGGTCTCTTCCGCCAACGACAAGACCTGCGGCCCCCTCCCGAGCAGCTCTCGACCGACTCCGAACGACCCGGATCGGCATGAACGCTCGCAGGCCACGATTCCCGAGGCTCTGTCCTAACCGATCGGCGGCTCTTCCCCGAAGTGCTCGCCGAACCAGTCGAACATGCGCTGCCAGTGATCCACGAAATCCGCGGCGGTGCTCGCCCGCCCGGCTCCGTGCCCACCTGCGGTGTAGTGGACCCAAACCACCTCCTTGCCCAAGCGGCGGAGGGCGTAATACATCTCTCGCTGGTTCGTCGCCGGCACGTTCCAGTCGCCCTCGCCCGAGAGCATGAGCAGAGGCGTCTCGATGCGGTCCGCGAACATGACCGCCGAATGGTCCACGTACTTGTGCGGCTGCTCCCACAGGGTCGCGCCGATCCGATCCTGCCCGACCTCGGCGGCGGCGTAGTTCCGCGTGGTGATCTTGGGCGAATCTCCCAGGAAGGAGATGATGTTCACCTTGCCCGAGACGTTGGCGGCGGCGGCGAAGCGGTCGGTCTGGGTGATGAGCAGGTTGGTCGCGTATCCGCCGTAGCTCTGCCCGTAGACACCGACCTTTTCCGGATCCACTAGCCCGCGTTCGACGATCTTGTTGATCGCGTTGGGAACCGCCTTGAGCCACGCTTCGCCCGGGTAGCCTTCCTCGAAGCGGACCGAGGGCCTGAACCCGAACCATCCCTGCGAAGTGATCAGGTTCATGTTCTCGTTGAAGCCGTTGTTGAAGAACTGTTCGTAGATCTCCGCGACGAGCGGGTACTTCGTTCCCGGCCGGTAGTTGGCCGGATAGTAGAGGATACCGTAGAGGTTGTTGCCGTCCACGTCCAGGTACTCGACGAGCTCGCTTCTGGTGAGCGAGACCTCGGCGAGCTGCGGATTGGCGTCGGTCAGCCTCATCGGATTCGACCACTCGCCGTCGTTCGCCCAGAGATCGGCGGGACGATCGCCGTCGGACATCGAGTAGACGATAGTGCCGCCGTCGTCCGAGAACCGCCACGACCCGTAGAGATTTTCGTCGAGGACGAGAGTCTCGACCGCGCCGGTCGAGGTGTCGAGTCGCTTGAGGCCGCGTTCCCAGCGATCGGTCGCCGACCAGGTGAAGTAGATGCGACTTCCGTCCGCGCTCCACGCGACCGGGTTTCGGTTCGGACGACCTTTCGAATCTCCGAGGTCGAGCAGGTCGCGCATTGCGTCCGCCTCCAGGTCCAGCAGGTGCCAGGCGTCCTCGGACGAGAGCAGCAGGGAGCCGCCACCCGGACTCCAGCGTTCGACCGAGTAGCGGACGCGGGCGGAGTCGGCCTCGCTCTCCGGATCGTCGTCACCGGCCTCGTCTCCCCTTTCCTCGGCGGGCATACTCCCGTGCGCGGCCGTCACGTCAACCGCCTCGGGCTCGTCCAGCCGCCGTACGAAGACGGAGCCCCTCTCGGTGAAGGCGAACGCGTCTCTCGCCGGGTTCCAGCTGACGCTCGTCCTCTCTTCGCCGGTGGAACGGAGTGACTCGGGCGTCGCGCCCGCGGCCAGATCGAGACGGAAGAGCTCGTACTCGGTCCCGTCGCGGCGCGTGTACGACGTTCGGGTTCTGGTCGTCGTCGAATAGGTGACGTAGGATCCGTCCTCCGAAAACCCGACGCCCTGCGGCGTGTGCTCGGAGACCAGGTCGCGCACCGCCCCGTCCGCGACCGAGACCAGGACGGTCTCTTGGAGGTTCGCCAGATTGCGCACCCGGTCCCAGGCCAGGAAGTCGTTCCGCGAATCCTGCACGATCACCGCTGCGGTGGTCAGTCCCCGGAAGGCCTCGCGCGCTCTTTCCGCCCAGCCCTCCGGCCTGAGGCCGATCAGGAGTTCGGCGCCCTCCGGCGACCAATCCAGCGGTGAAGTCGACGCGACCTCGCGCTCGGTGCCTAGCCCGACCGTCCGCTTCTCGTCTTCGTGCGCGTCATAAATCCGAAGTTTGTAGGGACCGTGCTCGCCTTCAGGGTCGTCCACGATCCGTTCCGAGGCGAAGTAGGCCAGGTAGCGACCGTCGGGGGACCACGAGAAGCCCCTCAGCGGCAGCGGCTCCGGCTCCACCCACCTCTCGTCTCCCGAGGCGGTCTCGATCACGGCCAACCTCGTCCCTGACGACGACACGTATGTGGGGTCGCCGAAACGTCCGTGGTCGGTACCGGTCCGGTCCATCCGACTCCGGTAGGTGACCGCCGCGAAACGCCCGTCGGCGCTCAGCGCGGCTACGCCCGGGCTGCGCACCTCGAGCGCGATCTCCGGAGTGAAGGGTTGCTGCGCCGAGAGGAGCTTCGGTGCGGCCAACGCGAGGAGTAAGACGAGCGCGCCCGGTTTCGCCGATCGAAGAAAGGTTTGTGACGACATCGTGTTCAGTACCGGTTCGAGGGAAGGAGTTGAGCACCCATGATATTATAGGAGTTTGCTCCGCTCCTCGCCGAGAGGTCTCTTCCGCCTGCTCGCGTCAGTTGCGTCCCCCGTGTCCTTGGCGGTTGGAGCGATACGCACGAGATCGGACTCGTGCGTCACTCTTCCGCCGACCGCTCAACGGCACGCATACCGGCGGCGGCGTGTAATTCTTCGGGCGTCAGGCAGTTTTTCTCGGTCCACCGGACGTGGAGGCTGTCCGTCCCACACCCTGAATCGTCGTCTTCGACGGTCAGCCCCCTGGTAACCAAGGAACGCTAATGCTGATTTCTCTCGGTACTCGCCTCGTCCTCACACTGCCGGTCCTCCTGGCCGCTCTCTCCGCCTCCGCGGCGGCCGCCCAGGACGTGTCGCCGTCACAGGCCCACGTCGGCCATGTGGCGGACGGCTTCCGCGGCACGCCGGATGGCGTCGGTCTCCTGCCTGCGGCGATGGTCGAGGCGGAGGTGGCCGCTCAGCACGCCGCTCTTGCCGCCGTCGATCCGTCCGACCTGGCTTCGGTCCAGCGCCACGTCGCTCACGTTCAGCACGCCCTCGTCGCCGAGTCCCAGGAGCGCGGACCGGGCAAGGGCTACGGCCTTATTCGGGCTGCGGAAGGCGTGGTCCGTCACATCGAGCTCGCCGCCGGCTCGGAGGGAGCTTCCGACGGTGTCGTGAACCACGCCAACCACGTCGCCACCTCGGCGCGCAACACCTTGGAACGGGCCCGACGCATGATGGAGATAGCCTCTGCGATATCCGAGATCGAGGGCGGAGACGCCACTGAGCTGGTCGCCGAGCTGGCCGAACTCTCTTCGATGCTCATCCCCGGCCACGACGCCGACGGTGACGGACGCATAGGATGGCAGGAGGGCGAGGGCGGGCTGGAACAGGCCCGGATCCATCTCGGACTATTGAAGCGCGGCTAGTCGGTACCGGCTAGCGGATCACGGCCCGGAACGGCCGGACGCGGGTCGGTTTTCCCCCTCGATAGGCGTTCCCAGCCGTGTCTCCACTTCGTCCCACACCTCGCGCATGAACGCCAGATCCTCGCCGCGCAGCTCGACGAACTCGACGAGCTCCTCTTCGGTCACCCCGTTGGCTCCCAGGATCGCCGATCTGGTGGAATCGCTGATCTCCGAGCCCGAAGTCAGCGCGGCCGTCCTGAGTTCGACGTAGGTCGTGACGAAGGTCTCACGATCGACGGTATCCGGGCCGGAGAGCGACCCGCAGGCGGCCAGGGCGAGCGAACCCACGAGCGGGAGCGCGGCTAGGGTTCGGGTCTTCCGTGTTCTGACGCTCTTCAACAGGGGTCCGGGCTCTCGTCCTGAGGTGACTGCGGGTCGGATCTGAATGCTGCGAGCGCGCCCGCGCTGCAGGCGTGCGCCCGTCTGCCTTCACGGCAGACTCTACATGTCAAAGCGGCCGTGGTTCCGCCGCCCTCCCCCGAACTTGCAGGATTCGACCGGGTCCGGATCTTGACTGTCCGATTCGGCGGCGGATTCACCGTCCCTGAGCACGGTGGAGTTCGCTGTCCCGATACGACATTGTAATGTCCCGGGTGGCGAGTGAGATTCCTCGCCTGATGTCCGTCCCCGGAGGTTCGTTCCGTCCCGGACCTCTTGCGGCCGGAGGCGCCCGGCCTCCCAACCTGATTTCAAAACCAAGGAGCTGTGATCATGCTCACTCCCGAACGGCTCACCGTGAAGGCCGGCCAGGCGCTGCAAGCGGCGCAGGCCGAAGCTCGAACGCGCGATTCCGCCTCCGTCGACGGCTTGCATCTCCTTTCGGCGCTCATCGAACAGGAGGGAGGCATCGTGCTTCCCATTCTCAGCAAGCTCGAGGTCAACGCCTCCCTGCTGCGCTCGCGGTTGGCCGACGCCCTCGACTCCCTTCCCAAGGTCCGGGGCGGATCGGATCCGACCCTGTCACGTGATCTCAGGCGCGCGCTCGATCGCGCACTCGCCGTATCCGCCGAACTAGAAGACGAGTATGTCTCCACGGAACACCTCCTTCTCGCCCTCGCCGAAGGCAAGGGAGACGCCGCCCGCATCCTCCAGGGCCTGGGCGCGAAGCCGAGGGAGCTCCGGACGGCGCTGGAGGCCGTGCGCGGTTCGCACCGGGTTCTCGACGACACCCCCGAAGATTCCTTTCGCGCCCTGGAGCGGTACTCCCGGGACCTCACCCGCATCGCTCGCAGCGGCAAGCTCGACCCGGTCATCGGTCGGGACACCGAGATCCGCCGCGTGATTCGGGTCCTCGCGCGTCGCACCAAGAACAACCCGATCCTCATAGGCGAGCCCGGCGTCGGCAAGACCGCCATCGCCGAGGGGCTGGCCCAGCGGATGGTGGCGGGCGACGTTCCCACCACCCTCGCCAACAAGAAGCTGCTCCAGCTCGACATCGCTGCCATGCTCGCCGGCGCAAAATACCGCGGCGAGTTCGAGGAGCGTCTGAAGACGGTGCTGAAGGAGATCACCGAGGCCGAGGGTCGCTACGTCGTCTTCATCGACGAGACCCACACCATCGTGGGGGCGGGAGCGTCCCAGGGCGCGGTCGACGCCGGCAACATGTTCAAGCCCGCCCTCGCTCGCGGAGAGCTGCGCATGCTCGGCGCCACAACGCTCGACGAGTACCGGAACCACATCGAGAAGGACCCCGCCCTCGAGCGCCGCTTCCAGCCGGTCTTCGTGGCCCCGTCTTCGGTCGAAGACGCCATCGCCATCCTGCGCGGGCTCAAGGAGCGTTACCAGATCCACCACGGGGTCCGCATCCGCGACGAGGCGGTGGTTGCCGCCGCCCGGCTCTCCGACCGCTACGTGGGCGGACGCTTCCTGCCGGACAAGGCCATCGACCTCCTAGACGAAGCCGCGAGCCGGCTGCGGATCGAGATCGACTCGCTTCCGCACGAGATCGACGTGATCGAGCGCCGCATCACCCAGCTCGAGATCGAACGTCAGGCCCTCAAGGGCGAGGAAGGGAAGGAGTCCAAGGAGCGATCAGGTGCGATCGAGACCGAGCTCTCCGAACTGCGCGAGTTGAGCCAGAGCCGGAAGGCGGCCTGGCAGGCGGAGAAGAATCTGATCGAGCGCATCCGCGAACTCAGGGCGCGAACCGACGATCTGCGCCTGGAGGCCGAGCGGGCGACGCGCACGGGCGAGCTCAACCGCGTGGCCGAGATACGCTACGGCGAGATCCCTGCGGCCGAAGGCGAAATCGAGTCGCTGACCGTTCGTCTGGACGAGCTCCAGTCGGTGGAATCCTTCCTGCGCGAGGAGGTGAGCGCCGACGACATCGCTGCGGTGGTGGCCGAATGGACAGGCATTCCCGTCACCCGCCTGGTGTCGAGCGAACGCGATCGCCTCGTCGATCTCGAGGTCCATCTCGGGAGTCGCGTGATCGGCCAGCCCGCCGCTCTCGCCGCCGTATCCAACGCGGTGCGACGGGCCCGCGCCGGAATTCAGAATCCGGATCGTCCGGTGGGCTCCTTCATCTTCCTTGGGCCGACCGGGGTGGGCAAGACCGAGACCGCCCGCGCTCTTGCCGACTTCATCTTCGACGACGAACGCGCCATGGTGCGCATCGACATGTCGGAGTACATGGAGAAGCACGCGGTGTCGCGGCTTATCGGAGCGCCGCCCGGGTACGTGGGCTTCGAAGATGGCGGGCAGCTTACCGAGGCGGTCCGGCGCAGGCCGCATGCGGTCATCCTTTTCGACGAGATCGAAAAGGCCCATCCCGAAATCTTCAACGTCCTGCTCCAGCTTCTGGACGACGGCAGACTCACCGACGCCAAGGGACGGGCGGTCGACTTCCGAAACGCGGTGGTCATCATGACCTCCAACATCGGCGGCGACCGCATTCTCCAAGCGGGTGAGCGAGGAACCGTCGAGACCGAGTGGGAAGCGATCGAAAGGGATGTTCGGAGCGGACTCCGCTCCCGCTTCCGACCCGAGTTCCTCAACCGGGTGGACGAGATCGTGGTTTTCCGACCGCTGGGAGTCGAGGCGCTCGCCGAGATAGTCGAGATCCAGCTCGCAAAAGTCGCCGAGCTGGCGCGGAGCGCGGGCATCGAACTCGAGACCACCCCCGAAGCGCGCCGCCGGCTCGCGGTCCGAGGCTTCGATCCCGCCTTCGGAGCGCGTCCCTTGAGGAGGGAGATCCAGCGATCCGTCCAGGATCCGCTCGCCCTCCTCATGCTCGAAAGCGAACTTCCCGAAAACGCGCGCGTCGTCGTCGAAACGGAAGGGGATGCGCTGCGGCTGCGGGTTTCGGGAGAGAAAGAATGAAGCCCGGGCCGCTCCTGGTCGTTCTGCTCTCGACCTGGTTCGCCGGTTGCGCAGCCGCCGGAATCCAAGAGACCGGCACGGAGGCCATGACGCCTGCGGATAGCCGGCCCCCGGCGGCCGGGCCGCGGTCCACCGACCTTCCGCCTTTGGCGGCGGCCCGCACCCTTTCCAGGAGGAGGACGGCCGAGGGCTCCGTGCTTTCCTTCCTCGCCGCGACCAGGGAGCGCGACCTGGCCGTCATGGGAGAGCTCTTCGGAACCCGAGCAGGGTCGATCACCAACCGGGACGGAGATCGTGACGCCCAGGTGCGCATGGAGGCGATGGCTTCCATCCTCACCTTCGAGTCGTGGCACGTCGTCGGCAGCGAGGAGGTCGCCGGGGAGCTCGGCGGCGCCGTCAGATTCCTGATCGACCTGGAGCGGGAGACCGGGACTGTGAACGCCGTGCCCTTCGTAGCCGTGCTGGGAGTCGATCGACGCTGGTACGTGCGCGAGGTGGACCTGGCCCTCGTGATGGCCGGGAGGAGCTAATCCCGTTCGACCAGTTCCACGAGCACGCCACCTGCGCTCCCGGGATGCACGAACGCCACCAGACCGTGGGCTCCCGGCCTCGGCTTCTCGTCGATCAGCCTAACTCCTTTCCGGGTAAGGAGCCCGAGCTCCTTCTCGATGTTCTCCACGCGGAAAGCCACGTGGTGAAGCCCAGGCCCGCGTCTCGCCAGGAAGCGCCCGACCGGCGTATCGGGACCGAGCGGTTCCAGAAGCTCCACGCCACCGACGAAGGCCACCCTGACGCCCTGGTCGGCGATCTCGACGACCGGCTCGGCTCGGTCTCCGACGATCAGCTCCCAGGCTGCGAGCGACTCCGAAATGGAAGGGACCGCGATCCCAACGTGATCCACGGGGCGTTCGACGGGATGAGTCGGGGCGTCTCCGGCCGACGGTTCCGAGCCCGCCCGACCGGCTCCTGGGGCGTCCGAACCTTCACGAATCTCGATCATGGATTAACTTTGTGCCGGCGGTATCGCCCTCGGCCGGATCATCCTTCAGTGGGAGTGCATAGAGATGGCAGGAAACAACGGATTGCTCGAAGTTACCGACGACAACTTCGCGTCGGAAGTAGAGGCGGGAGAAGGTTTGCGCGTGATCGACTTCTGGGCCGAATGGTGCGGCCCGTGTCGAATCATCGGTCCGATCGTCGCGGATCTGGCATCCGACTACTCCGACAAGGGAGTAAAGGTCGGCAAGCTCGATGTCGACGCCAACCAGAGGACCGCATCCCGGTTCAACGTGCTTTCGATCCCGACCATCATCTTTTTCAAGAACGGCGAAGAGGTGGGCCGTCACGTCGGGCTCGCGCCCAAGAAGAACCTGGCGAAGAAGATCGAGAGCTTCCTTTAGCTGCCCGTGGACAAAGCTCCCTGCGGTAGAACGATGACGCACCCGCGCCGGACGTCGCGCTCGGCGTTGCTCTTCGGGCGAACATCGGTGCTTTTCGTCCCCTGTCGCGCCGCGCCCGGATGCCACGTCGCATTCGGCGCTCGCGTGGGTTTCGCCGCAGGCCGCTGAGGTCAACGTTTTTCGCTTGGGGAAGCTCTATCTGGTAGCGACCCCCATCGGCAATCTCCAGGACCTTTCACCAAGGGCGACGGCGACGCTGGCGGGGGCGGACCGTATCTTGGCGGAAGACACGCGCCGTACCCGCGTGCTCGCCCAACATGTCGGGTCTGGAGCACCTGTGACCGCAATCCACGAGCACAACGAACGAGCACGGACCGGCCGCGTGCTCGAGTGGCTGGCTGCGGGAGAGTCGCTGGCCCTGGTCTCGGATGCCGGCACGCCGCTCGTTTCCGATCCGGGCGGGGTGATGGTGAGGGAGGCCATCCGCGCGGGCCACGAGGTGATTCCGATCCCGGGCCCCTCGGCGACGACCACCGCGCTGGCGGCCTCCGGACTCGCGACCGGCCGCTTCCTCTTCCTGGGTTTCGCCCCTCGCAAGGGCAGGGAGCGCCGCGCCTGGCTCCGCCGGGTGCGCGACGCCGAAGAGCCCGTCGTGGTCTTCGAATCGCCGAAGCGGCTCGCAGCGCTGCTCGACGAACTCGCGGGGCTCTGCGGGTCCGACCGGCCGGCGGCGGTCGCCCGCGAACTGACCAAGGTGCACGAGGAGATTCGCCGACACGGCTTGGGCGAACTCGCCGCGCATTTCCGAGAGCATCCGCCTCGGGGCGAGGTGACGGTAGTGGTCGGAGCCGTCGAAGCCGCCACCGGCGAGGTCGCGACCGACAGGGAGATGTCCGAGGAGCTGGCCCGGGCCATGCTCGATGAGGGATTGCCGCCCTCCGGTGTGGCCCGCGTTATCGCCGCCGGCTGCGGCATGAGCAGGAACGCCGCCTACCGGCTTGCCCAGGAGCTTGCGTCCGCCGAGGATCGCTCGGCATGAGGGTCCGGGCACCTTCGCTCGCCCTGGCGGCGCTCGGCGCGTCTTTGCCGATTTCCGCGCCGCCCGTCACGTCCTTGCTCGCAACGCCGTCCGCCGCCGCAACTCTCGCCCTGCGCGCTCCCGAGCATTCGGCCTCGATCCCCACGGGACCGGCGTCCTTGGCCGAACCGGCGATCTCGGCGAACCCGGTGTCCGGCGACACCATCACCATCGCGCGTGTGAGGTACGACGGCGGAGGCGACTGGTACGCCGATCCCACCTCGCTCTCCAACCTTCTCCTGGCCATCCGCACGCGCACCGGTATCCCGGTTTCCAGCCGCGAGACCGTCGTTCGACCTCTCGACCCTGCGCTGAGCGACTCCCCCTATCTCTACATGACGGGTCATGGCGACGTTCGCTTCTCGCCTCAGGAACGGGCGGCCTTGCGCGCCCACCTCGAGGCCGGAGGATTCCTGCACGTCGACGACAATTACGGGCTCGACGAGTCGTTTCGCGAAGAACTCCTTCATATCTTCCCTGAAACCGAGCTCACCGAAATCCCGCCCGACCATCCCGTCTTCCACGCCTTCTACACCTTTCCCGACGGTCTGCCGAAGATCCACGAGCACGACGGAGAACCGCCGCAGGCTTTCGGCATCTTTCTGAATGGCAGGCTCGCGCTCTTTTATTCCTTCGAATCCGATCTCGGAGACGGCTGGGAGGACTCCTCGATCCACGGGGACTCTCCCGAACTCCGGGAAGCCGCTGTTCGTATGGGAGTCAACCTCTTCGTCTACGCTCTGGGTCAGACGGTAAGGAGGCCGTGACCGAGTGTCGCCCGTGAGACCCGCTGCGACCGAACTTCGCAGCCGCGTTCGCGATGTCGGAGCGTACCTGAGCCGAAGGGTGTGGACCGCCTTCGCGTTCTGGCTCGGTTCGGCGGTAGCCGCGGCCCTCGTCGTGGTCTGGTTCGCAGTGGGCGCCGACGGTTGGCGCTCCGGGAGCGACCTACCGGCGCTGGTGGATGCGGGGCTCCTGACGCTGGGGGCGGGTTCGGCGGCCTGGCTCGCTCTGAGAATCAGGCGGTGGCTGAGCGGCCCCGGCCTTTCGGAGGCGCTCGAGGAATCGCTCGAACTTAGAGCGGGCGAACTGCGGGGCGCCCTCGAACTGGGAGATGGGGTGGGACCGCACTGCTCGCCATCCCTGGCCGAAATGGCTTCCAGGAGGATGGTAGCCGCGCTCGAAGACCGAAGTCGGGACGAACTGGTCGGCAAGCTGGGGTCGCGAGTTCGTCTGTGGGCGAAGCGAGGCATCGTTTGCGCCGGCTTCGTCGTCGGACTTCTTTGCGCCCTGACCATTTACGAACCCGTCCGCACGGCCGCCGCCTGGGCCCCGCTCACGAATCCGATCTCGATGCTCCGCGACCCCGAGCTGGAACCGGTGACCATCGAGCCCGGCGATTTCGAGGTGGAACGGGGGGCATCGCTCTCGGTCGTCGTCTCGGCCCCGGGGCGCACAGGGGCTCTGGAGGTCTTCTGGCAGGAGGAAGGCGACATCGCTCGCTCCGCCGTCCTGATACCGGACAGCGATGGTCGTGCCGAGCACCGCTTCAGTGAGATCGCGGCCCCTATCCGCTACCGCGCCAGAGCGAGCGACGGGAGCGAGAGCGAGAGCTACCTGATCGTTCCGGTGGATCCGCTCTTCGTGAATCAGGTGAGCATCGCTATCGACTATCCGCCCCACACCGGACTCGAAGCCGAAGAAGTGGCTGCGGACGTGGGGGAGCTCGTGGTCCCGGCGGGTACGCGCTTCAGCTTCGACGGAAGGGGCAGCAGGGCTTTCGGCCGGGCCGAGCTCGTCGACTCCGGCGGCTCTACGGCCGTCGAGTTGAGCATCGACGGTGCAGGTCTTTCCGGAACCTGGCGACCTTCCGCGACCGGCACATACTCCTGGGCGCTCACCGATGAGAGCGGGACCGACGCCGCATTGACGCCGCCTCCCCTGACGATCACCCTGCTGCCTGATCAGCCGCCTCAGGTCGACATTCCCGTCCCGGGTCGCGATACGGTCGTCTCCCCCGACCTGCGCCAGCTTCTGGTGATCGACGCAGCCGACGATTACGGCCTCGATCGTTTGGAACTGATCGCGTATCGGGTCACGGCGCTGGGCGAAAGAACGGAACCGGTGGTGACTGCAGTAAGCGCGGAAGGGCTGAGAGCGGCCCGAGCGCAGCCGGTCCTCGATTTGCGATCATGGTCGCTCATGCCCAACGACACCGTCAGATACCGGGCTCGGGTGGTGGATCGCTCCCCTGCGGCGCAAATTGCGGAGTCGAGAGAGTACGTGCTGGTGATGCCGGGCTCGGCAGAGATCCACCGAACGGCCGAGGAGATGATCGCCGAGGCCGGCGAAGATCTCGGCGAGCTAGCGGAGAAGGCCGCCGCCGAGGCCCGGAAGAACCGAAATGCGGCCCGGCGGTCCGAAGCCGACACCGGGGAGTTCGACGATAGGGAGGCGCTGCGGCAGTCGCTGGAGGACCAGGAGCGGATCGCCGACGAGATAGAGGCTCTTCGGGAGGACCTGGTCGACCTGGAAGAGCTCATTGGCGAGACCGGAAGCGGCGATCCCGAACTCGACGCCGAACTGGAGGAGCTTCAGGATTTCCTGCGCGAACTCATGCGCAGCGGCGACCTCCAGCAGCGGATGGACGAGGTGGCCGAAACGCTGTCCGCCGAGGACGTTTCCAGCGCCGCCGAGGAACTGGAGTCGCTTGCGGAAGAGCAGGAAGCCCTGCGCGAACGGCTCATGGAGACCGTGGAACGCTTCCGGCGCGCGGCGGTGGATCAGGACTTCCGGGCGACGAGGGAGGAAGCGGCAGAGCTCGCCCGTCTCCAGGAGGCGCTTGCTGATGCCATGCGCGAGGGCGACCGACCGGAAGCGAGGGCCGAGCAGCAGGCCGAGCTCGCCGGGCGGGCGACCGACCTCGAAGCGCGCTTGGAGCGATTGGCCGAGTCGCTCGCCGAGATCGAGGAGGAGCGCGCGGGCGAGAGGGTTCGCGGAGCCGGCGAAGCTCTTGAGAGCGCTCAGGAGCGCATGGATGCCGCCGAGCGGGCGGCGCGGAAATCTGAGACGGAGGAAGCCGCCGCCCAGGCGGAAAAGGCCCGAGAGGAGCTGGAAGAGCTGGTGCGGGAACTCTCCGGCGCGCAGGAGGAAATGGCGGACATGTCCGGCGCGAGAGTGCAGGAGGCCCTCACGGTCGCAGCCGACGACGCGCTCGCGCTCGCTCGGCGGCAGTCCGATCTGCGTCAGGAGATGATCGGCGCCGGCCCCGACCGGATCGCCGGGATGCGGGTGAACGAGGCCGGCGTTCTCGAAGGAGTCGACAATCTGGCCCGCAACCTCCAGTTCGCCTCCCAGGGGACGATCCTGCCCGGTACGGGGGTCTGGGAGCAGCTCGGACTGGCCATCGACGCCATCCGCCGCACCCTGGTCACGATGGAGGTGCGACGGGGCGGTGCGCAGCAGCCCCAGGTCGCTGCCGAAGGCGCCGTGAACGAGCTGAACCAGTTCGCCCTCGTCGCGCAACTGCTGGCGAAACAGCTCGGCGAGTCGGGCAGTTCGAGCCAGGAGATGGCGGATCAGCTCGAAGACCTGGCTCAGCGGCAGGGTGAAATGATGAATCAGGCTGCCGAACTGATGCCGCTCGAACTCGGTGAAGAGGCGATGGCGCAACAGATGCGGAAAATGGCGCAGGGCCAGGAGGCGATATCCGACGATCTCGGTGAACTTGCCGACGCCCCCTCCGCATCCGAGGCCCTCGGCGACTTGGATCGGTTGAGCGAGGAGGCGGCGCAGATAGCGGAGATGCTCGCCCGGGCGGATCGGCTCACAGCTGAGGTCTCCCGCCGTCAGGAGCGTCTCTTCCACCGGCTTCTCGACGCGGGTCGGTCCCTTGAGCGGGAGGAGTATTCGGAAGAACGCGAGTCGGAAGAACCGGAGGAGTACGAACGCGGCACCGTCAATCCGCTCTCCGCCGACCAGATGGGGCTGGCAAGATTTCCGGGGCCGAGCGCGGACGAGCTCTCGGCGCTGCCGCCGGCTTTGCGGGCGCTCGTGCTCGGCTACTTCGAGCGTCTCAACCGGGGTGGCGGCGGAGAGCCCGACCGATGAGAACGTCGGTCGGTTCCCTCTTCCACGCCCTCGCCTCCTTTGCCCTCGCGACATTCCTTGCGCCGGTTCCCGCCGTCGCTCAGGATGCCGCGCCGCCGTCGGTCGCCGAAGTCGACCCGGACGCCTTGCTTGACGAGGCCTTCGAGCTGCTCGTAACCGACGTCGAAGAAGCCCAGTCGGCGTTCATCGCAGCCGCCCGCCTGCTTCCGCCGGAACGGGCCACCGAGGTGGTTCAGCTCGCCAATCTGCTCTTCCGCCTCCCGCCCGAGCCCGGCCGCGTCCTCGCCGCCGCCGAGCTCGCGGCTCGGCAGGGCGGGGGAGCGTCGGCCGCGCAGGCGCTGGCCGCCGCCGACTCGTTTCCCGACCCCACGCGGGCGGTTTTGCTCGCCCACGCGGCGCGCATGGCCGACCGCGCTGACCGGGCGGAACTCGCCGCGAGCTTCCGCGAGCGACTCCTCGAGGAGCTCGCGGAACAGCCCGAAGCGAGCGAGGCGGCGCTCGAGCTGGCCCGCCATCTCGCCCTGCGGCCGGAAGGAGTGGCGCGGGCTGTCGAGGTTCTCGAAGAGCTGATCACGAGCCGTCCCAACGCAGCCGTCACGCCGACGGCGCGAGTCGAGCTCGAGCGGCTGCGTAGGGGCGGCTCGTGACGGGCGGGCGCCGGCCGCTGCTCGCCTTGGTCCTGCAGGCCTTCCTCCTCTCTGCCGGAACCGGCCTGACCGCCCAGCATCTCCTCGTCCCGATGGACCGAGATCAGGCGAATCACCTGCGCGCCTACGGACTGACCTACTGGGTTCTCGAACAGGAGGAGGCGGCGGAGTGGTTCCTCAACTACCGCGGCGGCTCCTTCCTCTTGCCGGACCTTTCATCGGTAAGACGCGAAGCGGCTCTGCGCGGAGTCTCGACCGAGAACGTGGGCGCCGGCGATCTCGCCGTGATCCGCGCCGCCATCGCCGACGGGAACATGGAAGCGATACCGCTCGAACGCGCTCCCGAGGTGGCAATCTACACTCCGCCCAATTCGGTGCCGTGGGGCGACGCCGTGACGATGGTGCTAGAATACGCCGACATACCCTACGCCGAGATCTGGGACTACGAGGTCCTCGACGGGGATCTCTCCGAATACCAGTGGATCCATCTCCACCACGAGGATTTCACCGGGCAGTATTCCAAGTTCTACATCACCTTCGCCGGTTCGCCGTGGCTCCAGGAGGAGGTCGCGCGCAACGAGGAGGTCGCCGCCCGGCTCGGATACCCCGACGTTCCGACGCTGAAGAAGGCGGTCGCTTCCAGGATGCGTGAATACGTGGCGGAGGGTGGTTTCCTCTTCGCCATGTGCGCCGCGACCGAAACCCTCGAGCTCGCTCTCGCCGCCCACGACGTGGACATCGCCGCCGCCTACGCCGACGGCACCGCGGTGGCGCCGGACGCCGACCGCCTCATGGACTGGCAGCGCTCCTTGGCCTTCACGGGCGCGCAGATTCAGACCTCTCCTTCGGTGAACGCCTTCTCCGACATCGACGCCCACCAAGTGAACACCCCATGGCGAAGAGAGCTGGGTTACTTCACCCTTTTCGAATTCTCGGCCAAGTTCGACCCGGTACCCGCCATGCTGACCCAGAACCACGAGGCTGCGGTACCTGATTTCTATGGTCTCACGACGGCCTTCCGGCGCTCTTTGCTGAAACCCGAGGTCGTGGTCCTGGCGGAAGAGGTGCGAGGGGGCGCGCACTGGGCCAAGTACGTCCACGGCAACGTGGGCGAAGGCACCTGGACCTACTACGGCGGCCACGATCCGGAAGATCGGGAGCATCAGATCGGAGACGCGAAGACCGACTTGGCCCTCCATCCCAACTCCGCAGGTTACCGGCTCATCCTCAACAACGTCCTCTTCCCTGCGGCCAGGAAGAAGAAGCACAAGACCTGATGGACGCCGAAGCGCGTCCTCGTCTTAGAAGCGCCGAGCTGGAGGAACTGCTGGGACCCGAGGGGCCGATGGCGTCCCTTTACGCCAGCTGGGAGGACCGACCCACGCAGCGAGAGGTGCTCGCGGAGATCGTGGAGAGATTCAACCGAGGCGGCGTCTCGCTGGTCGAAGCGGGAACCGGAACCGGCAAGTCGCTCGCATATCTGATACCGGCCCTGAGCTGGGCGGACGGGGGGGGAGGGCTTACGGTCGTTTCCACCAATACGATCAACCTCCAGGAACAGCTCGGCACCAAGGACCTGCCGTTGGCCTCGACCCTGATGGAATCCCAGGTGCCCTGGGCCGTCCTCAAGGGCCGCCACAACTACGTGTCCATCAGACGCGCCCGCCTCGCGGTCGACGAACAGACACTGCTTCTGCCGGACGAGAGGAGGGGTCAGCTCGGCGAGGAACTGGCGCGGATCCTCGAATGGAGCCTCGACACCGAAGAAGGCAGCCGCTCCGACCTCGACTTCACGCCCAGCATGGACGCCTGGGAGGAGGTTCGGAGCGACTCGGACATCTGTCTCAACGTCGAATGCGAGTTCTTCAAGCGCTGTCACTATCAGAAGGCTCGCCGCCGCGCGGGGGCCTCCGGGGTGCTCGTGGTGAACCACGCCCTTCTGCTTACCGACGTCGCGGCGCGCATCGACTCCGACAACTGGAAGGGCTCGGCGGTGCTCCCGTCCCATACCAAGCTCATTGTCGACGAGGCCCACAATCTGGAAGACGCCGCCACGTCCCACCTGGGTGTGGAGGTCAGCGGCTTCGGCATGAATCGGACCTTCAACCGACTCGACCGCGGCGGTAAGGGCGTGCTCGGCGCCCTTCACCTCGCCTTGGATGAGGTCGAGTGGGGTGCCATCTTGCGCGAACGGGTCGAAAACAAGATCAGACCCGCCCTCCAGGACGCCCGTTCGGCGACTTCCGGCTTCGTCGACGCGGTAAGGGAGATCTTCGGCCGCGTCCGCCTCGAAGACACTCCGTTCGGAGGAAGCGGCCCGGGCAGGGCTCAGCCCACCCAGATTCGGCTCGGCGGCCGGGGCATCGGGGAGCCGGCCGAACCCGGGACCGAACTCCACCGACGGCTCGTCAGGTTGAGCGAAACATTAGGCTCGCTGGCTCTCGAGCTCGACACCCTCGGAAAACGGATCGTCGATCAACTGGAGGAGAGGAACGCCGAGTTCGACCCTGAGGGCAACGGTTCGCCGTTCCCGTCCGCCGCCCCCCCGGGCCGGCTCGAAGAGCGTCAGCTCGACATTCGCGCTGCCGTGCGCCGCCTGGAGGCATTCGCCGAGGGGTTGGGCGTCGTCTTCGGGCTCGACGAACGCAAAGAGGAATACGTACGCTGGCTCGAGCTGAGAGGGCGCAGTCCGGCGCACCGCTATCCGGTGATGCGGGCGGCCCCGCTCCGTCCGGGCGACCTTCTGGCGAAAACGCTTTTCAGTAAGCTTGACTCGGTCGTCCTCACCTCGGCCACTATGACGACCGGCGGCAGTTTCGCCTACCTGCGAGACCGCCTCGGACTTTCAGAGGACTCGCTCGACAGCCTCGGCGAGGACGCTCCCTCGGTGAACGAGCTCGTCGCGCCGTCTCCTTTCGATTACGAGCGCCAGACCATGATCGGCCTCCCCACCGGACTCCCGTCTCCGAAGTCGAACTCCAGAGCCTTCAACGACAGGACGGCGGCGCTTGTCGCCGAACTGGCCGAGATCACCGGCGGCGGACTCTTCGTCCTCTTCACCGCCTACGTGGCGATGAACCGTGTGGCGGATGCGCTACGCCATCACCCGCGCTGGCGCTTCCCGCTCCTGGTCCAGGGAGAGCGCTCCCGCTCCCGCCTCCTGAGCGACTTCAAGCGAGACGGCGACGCCGTGCTGCTGGGTACCTCCTCGTTCTGGGAGGGAGTCGACGTTCCCGGCGACGCGCTTCGTGCCCTCGTCCTCCAGAAGCTTCCCTTCCCGCGGCCGAACGAACCGGTGACCGAGGCGCGCACGGAGGCGATCGAGGCGGCGGGTGGCAACGGCTTCGTCGAGCTCTTTCTTCCTCAGGCCGCGCTCCGGCTCAAGCAGGGGTTCGGTCGACTCGTGCGCCGAAGGAGCGACAGCGGGGCCGTCCTGATCCTCGACGACCGCATCACTACCAGACGTTACGGCAGCTACCTGGCGGGATCGCTGCCCGAAGCTCCCGCCACCGTCGGTCCGTGGGAACGGGTGCGGCGCGAACTGGAGATGTTCTACGGTAGATGAGCTCCGCGAAACAGAGAGCGGCGCGGTGGCGAGCAGCGCTGCCGCCCGCCGTGCGGCTAAATTGACCTGACTGCGACCACCTTCTTACCGGACCGACGCAATGTTGAAAAAGGTATTCGGCTTCATCGTCGCCATCGTATGGGCGGGTATCGCCTGGATGGCGCTCACCCACGCAGCCGCTGGCCGCGAGGGAGGACACGGGGATCTCGAGCTGTGGTGGACCGTGATCGCGGCGCTGCTGCTGATAGCCGCCGGCGGCGCCGTCATCGGGACGGTCGTCCACATGAGGGAAGGACGTCGCGAGGTGGACGGCTGAGCCTTCCGCCGCCGGGCAAGATCGTCTGCGTCGGACGCAACTACGGGCTGCACGCCAGGGAGCTCGGCCACGATCTTCCCGCCGAACCGCTGATCTTCCTCAAACCCTCCTCGTCTCTAATCGCCGACGGCGAAGAAATAGTCGCCCCCGGCTGGGCGGGCAGAGTGGATTTCGAGGGTGAGATCGGACTCGTAATAGGAGAGGAGGCGAAACACGTCCAGCGTGGCGAGGCTTGGAGCGTCGTAGCCGGCGTGGCCCCGGTGAACGACGTCACCGCCCGCGATCTCCAACGTTCCGACAGCCAGTGGAGCCGGGCGAAGGGCTTCGACACTTTCTGCGCTCTCGGCGAAATGACGCCGCTGGCGGAGGTGGACCGCGCCGAACTGACGGTCACCACGACGGTGAACGGACGGGAACGGCAGCGAGGCTCGATCGGCGAGATGATCTTCTCTCCGCCGGTGGTGATCGAATACGTCACCCGCTTCATGACTCTGGAACCGGGCGACCTCGTCGCCACCGGCACGCCGGCCGGGGTCGGTCCCTTGAGAGACGGCGACATCGTCGAGGTCTCGATCGGCGGTGCGGGATCGGTGACCAACGGAGTCAGAGCGGTGTAGGAAGCTCGGATACCCGGGCGGAACGTTGTCCTGCTCCTCTACCGGGTTACCTTATTGGGGTCAGGGCCCGTAGCTCAGTCGGTTAGAGCAGCCGACTCATAATCGGTAGGTCCCAGGTTCGAGTCCTGGCGGGCCCATCATCCGCTTCCGCGCGACGCGGCATCCGACCGTGCGCTCCGGGAGACGCATTGGAAGGATCGTCGAGTCGATGAACGCAAGCGGTTCCCAGAGCGAGCCGGGCCTTACCCCGAGCGAGACGGGCACGAAGTTCATATACCTCGCCGCAGCGAGCATCGTGGTCGTCATGGGGTTGCGACTGGGGGCTCCAATCCTGCTTCCCACCGTTCTCGCGCTCTTTCTGGCCATACTCAGCCTGCCACTGAAGCTCTGGCTGCATCGTAAGAGGATGCCGCACTGGCTGGCCACCATCGTCACGGTGATCGCGGTCGTAGCGGCGGTGAGCGGGATGATCTTCCTCACGGGCATGTCAGCCTCCGAGCTCCAACGTTCGATCGGCTCGAGCCCGAACGTCTTGGACTCGCCAACCGACGACGGGGGCGTCGCCACCGACGCGGGAGCCCCCGCGATCGGAGCGGTTCCGCCGGAGCGTCTCCTGGTCGCGGACTCTCCGGCGGTCGCGGACGGCAACGGACTGATCGACCGCCTGACCGAACGCCGCGACGAATTCGTCGGCTGGGTCACGCGTGTGCAGGAAGAGTGGAATCTCCCCTTCGAACCGGGCGACGTGCGTACCACGGTCGAGGGGCTGCTCAATCCAACCTGGATGGTGGAATTGGTGGGCGGACTCGTGGGCCGGGCCGCCCAGGTGGTGTCGATGTCGGTACTGATCTTCATCATCATGGCCTTCACTCTGGTCGAGGCGAGCGTGCTGCCGCGCAAGCTTCAACTGGCCTTCGGCGTGGTTCCCGCCGCAGGCGGTCGCGAGATGCGAATCGTGCGGGAGATCCGAACCTATCTCGGGATAAAGTCCGCCGCTTCCGCTATCACCGGGGTCACGATGGGAGCCTTCGCCCACTTCATGGGCCTCGAATTCCCGATCCTTCTCGGCATGATCGCGTTCGTCATGAACTATGTGCCGACAGTCGGATCCATTATCGCGGCAGTTCCGGCTGTGGCGCTGTCGCTCCTCCTCGACGGAAGCATAGGCCACGCACTCACGGTAACGCTCGGGTACGTCGTCGTCAACACCATCATCGGCAGCATCCTCGAACCCAATTTCCTAGGGAGAAGCCTGAACATCTCCACCCTGGCGGTGGTGCTCTCCCTGCTTTTCTGGGGCTGGGTCTGGGGCCCGGTGGGGGCGCTGCTCTCGGTGCCGCTCACGGCGATGCTCAAGATCTGGCTCGAGCACACGCCCGACCTCCGCTGGGCGGCGATCCTCCTCGACAAGGGCGTTCCCGAACCGGAGGAAGAGGGTGGCGGAGCCTATGGCCGAAGCTTGCCGGTCCCGGCGCGAGTCGCCGCGACCGACTCCGATACCGCAGACTCCTGAGCCCGAACATGCCTCAATTCCCGCTCTCCGCTCTGTCTCCCCGATCAAGGCTCTGGGTTTTCCCTTCCGACACCGGGCTGGGCGAGGACGCGGCGTCCGCCCTGCTAGGAGAGGTGGACGCCTTCCTTCCAGAGTGGGCGGCCCACGGACGTGCTCTAAGATCGGGGCGCGAGCTCTACGAGAACCGTTTCCTGGTGGTCGCCGTCGATGAAGACCGCAGTGCGGCTTCGGGCTGCTCGATCGACGCCCTCACCCGCAAGATGCGCGAACTGGGCCGACTGGTCGGTAGTTCGCTCGTGGACCACTCCAAGGTGTGGTACAGGGATGATGCGGGCATCGTTCGCTGCGTGAGCCGGAGCCGCTTCCGGATGCTGGCCGAGTCCGGAGCGATCGGCCCGGAGACCCCGGTCTTCGATACGACCTTCAGCAACCTCGGCGACATGCGGTCGCGCGGACTCGAGCGCCCGGCAGGCAAGAGCTGGCACGCCCGCCTGACTCGCGGAGCCTGGGAAAGAGGCCGATCCGGTACCTGATCAGCGGCCCTTCCGCAGCCCCTTAAATGGCAGAACCGCCCCGAAGCCGAAGCTTCGGAGCGGCTCCAGGTGTACGACCGTGTTAACGGCGTTGCTCAGGCACCATCCCGAGAGACGTTCTCAGCTGACGGGCCCTTGGGGCCTTCGGTCAGGTCGAACTGGACTCGCTCTCCCTCGGCCAGGGTCCTGAAGCCCTCGCCTTGGATCGCGGAGTAGTGCACGAAGCAGTCCTTCTGACCGCCTTCGGGGGCGATGAAGCCGAATCCCTTGGCGTCGTTGAACCACTTCACTGTTCCGTTCATCCGCATGTTCTGTACCGCTCCTTCGAGTTACTGGGTTTGGCGTGCCGGGGTGGCCGCGCCGGGTTATGAAGCCGTCTCCGCTCGCAGAGCGCTCCCGGTGACGACAGGGAAATCTAACCGAAAACCGGGGTAGCGGTCAACTGCCACCACCCCGGCATACGGTCGAGGTGCGTCCAGCGGGGTGAAGGAACCCGGTCGTTCCATCCGCCGGACTCGATTCCCGTTATAATTTCAGTCCAGCAACCATGAGGACATAGGCATCGTGCGACACGTGACGAGGGGGGCGGCCCTCGCGGCAATTCTGACGGCCGCAAGCGGGGGAATGCGGGCCGGGTCGGCTCAAGACGACGACCGACTAACCGTTCCTGACGGCCGGATCGTCGGTATCGAGGAAGCCGTGCGGATAGCGCTCGACGGAAGTCGCGAGCTCGCGGCGGCACGTTTCGGAATCGCCGAAGCTTCCGGATTCGTCTCGGAGGCGTGGTCCGCCGCGCTTCCAACCGTCGATCTCAACTCGAGCTTCACCCGCAACATCAACGCCGCAGTCAATTTCCTGCCTGCTCGCGTCTTCGATTCGTCGGCAGGGGAGGACGACTACCTGGCCGTCCGCTTCGGCGCCGACAACCAGTGGAGCTCCGGGCTCTCGGTCGAACAGGCGCTCTTTCGTCCCGAGCTGCTCAGCATCGGAGCGGCGTCGCGGCTCGAAGATCTGGAGTACGAGTCGGTCAGAGGTCAGGAGCAGGCAGTGGTCACGCAGGTAAGATTGGCTTATTACGCCCTTCTGCTCGCCGAGGAACGGCTGCGCCTATCCCAGGAATCTCTCGCCCGGGTGGAAGCTTCTCTCGAAGAGACCCAGGCGCGCTTCGAGGCGGGATTCGTCGAGCGGTACGACGTGCTCCGGCTTCAGGTCGAAGTGGCCACGCTGCGTCCTCGGCTCGTGGACGCCGAAAACGAAAGAAACTCCGCAGAGCGAAATCTCGCGGCGGCCATGGACTACGGCTTCGGCGGAGGACTCGGCGTCACCGGATCGCTTTCCGAGATCGACCTGGAAACGCCCCACGCGAACACGCCCGAGAACCGGGCGCTTCTCGAGTTCGCAGGCTCAGAAGCGGGTTCCGAGATCGAGCCTCTTTTCTCCACTTCACGCGAACTGCGCTCCGACCTTCGGCAGCTCGACATCACCGGGGACCTTACGAGAGCCGAGCTCCGACTGGAGAAGCTGAAGTACCTGCCGAGCATCACCATTTTCGGGAATTACGCCGTGAGCGCTCAGGACAACGGCTCCCCGAACTTCTTCGCCCGAGGTGACGGTCAGCGCGCCTGGTCGCAGTTCGCGGGCATTCGCGTGAGCATTCCGGTATTCAGAGGGCTTTCCCGAGACGCGCGCATCGACCAGAAGGCCGCGTTGGTCAGGCAGGCGGACGAGCTTCGCGAGCGGGCGGTCGATGTCGCCCGTCTGGAACTGACCACCCTGCATGAAGACGAGCTCGGAGCCAGATCGAGGGCGATCGGGCAACGCGCCGCAGTCGCTCTGGCCGAACTCGCCTTCGAGATCGCTCAGAACTCCTACGAAGAGGGGGTGGCCGACCGGCTCGATCTGATCGACGCCGAACTGGCGCTCCGGGAGAGCGAAGTGAGCTACGCGGAGGCCGTGCACGACTATCTGGTGGCACGCGCGCAACTCGATCACGCCGCCGGAACCGTGCCCCTGGTAAACGCCGATCCCCTGACATCGAACCGATGACCACCGAAACAGCGAAATGGCTGACGAAGACCTTTCATTCGAAACGAGCTCCGGCCCGATGGACCGCGGTCGCTTGTCTCGCCGCCGGCCTTCTCTCCTGCCGGGGGACTCCTCCTGCGGAAGGGGCGACCGACGGAGCCGCATCGGTCCAGGCCCCGGCCGGACGGGTGATCAACGTCGAGATCACGACGCTCGTCCCCATGGATTTCAGCGAGACGTTCTCCTTCACGGGGGTGGCCGAAGCCAACCGCGACGCCCGGATCTCGGCTGAGGAAGCGGGGCCGGTGCGGGAGCTCTTCGTTTCGGAAGGATCGAGAGTCGAAGCGGGAGACACCCTGCTCAAGATCGACGACCGGGTGTTGGCGTCACAGGTCGAACAGGCCCGGGCGGCGGCTGAGCTGGCCACCGAGACTTGGACGAGAACGGAGCGGCTCTACGAAGAGGAATCGATCGGGAGCGAGCTCGATTACCTGAACGCGAAATTCGCGGCCGAACAGGCCGCCGCGGCCCTGCAGGCGCTCGCGGTACGCTTGGACCGGACCAACCTTCACGCCCCTTTCGCCGGGATCGTGGATGAACTCGACATAGAGCTCGGCGAATCGGTGTCTCCCGGGCAGCCCGTCATACGCCTCGTCGACCTCTCGAGGGTCAAGGTGGTGGCCGGAGTGCCGGAACGCTTCGCCCCTGACGTACGGCCCGGTAGCAGGGCCACCATCACCTTCGACGTCCTTGCTGAACCTTTCGACGCCGCAGTGGTCCGGGTCGGCCAATCGATCGATCCCGGAAACCGCACCTTCGACGTCGAGATGCGACTCGCCAATCGAGACGGACGCATCCGCCCAGAAATGCTGGCCAGGATCGTCCTCGACCGTCGGACAATTCCGAATGCCATCGTCGCGCCCCGGGACGCTGTCCTCAGATCCGAGACGGGGTACATCGCATACGTCGCGGTGTCCGGCGAAGACAGGGGTGAGATCGCGGAAGCTCGGTCGGTGACCGTCGGCCCCTCGAGTGACGTTCATGCGGTGGTCGAATCCGGACTTGCCGAAGGAGACCGGCTCGTGGTGGTCGGCCATCGAGCTCTAGCGGACGGTGACCGAGTGAACGTGGTCGGAGAAAGGGAGTGAAGATGAAGAAAGACACGGGAGGTCACGAGAAGACCGGGAGGAGATCGTTCCGCGAGTTCGCACCCACCGTCTTCGCGGTAAGGCACTCGACCTCGGTTCTGGTCCTGCTGGGTATCATCGTGCTCATGGGCTTCCTCGCCTATCGGGTCACTCCCAAGGAATCGTTTCCCGAGATCGCGGTACCGATCATCGCGGTCAACACGATTTACGCGGGAGCGTCGCCGGCCGACGTCGAGAGCCAGGTCACTCGCATTATCGAGGAAGATCTTTCGACCCTCAGCGAGATCGACGATCTGACCTCGACCTCGGTCGAGGGCTACTCGAGCATAGCCGCCGAGTTCGACCCCTCTGTGGAACTGGAGTACGCCGTTCAGAAGGTCCGGGAAAAGGTCGATCTGGCCAAGCCCGACCTTCCGACCGACGCCGAAGAGCCTTCGATCGTCGAGTTCAGCTTCTCGGAGGTCCCCATTCTCCAGGTGAACCTCTCCGGCAACTACGACCTCGTGCGCCTTAAGGAGATTGCGGAGGACCTGGAGGATCGGCTGGAGACGCTTCCCCAGGTGCTCCGGGTGGATGTGCGAGGCGGGCTGGAGAGGGAGGTCAAGGTGGATGTCGATCTTGCCAGGCTGACCTACTACGAACTCGCTCTGAAGGACGTGATCGACCGGATCGACGAGGAGAACGTCAACTTTCCGGGCGGATCCCTTCCCGTGGGAGCCGACGACTACCTCCTAAGAGTGGACGGCGAATTCGACGATCCCGAACTCATCGAGGACCTCGTTGTCGCCATCGTCGACGGACGTCCGATCTACCTGCGGGACATCGGTTCGGTGGACTTCGGTTTCAGCGAACGGGAGAGCTATGCCCGCCTGGAAGGATCGGAAGTGGTGACCCTCGACGTGATCAAGCGCTCGGGCGCCAACATCATCGAGACGTCGGAGCTCGTCAAGGCCCAGATCGAGGCTATGGAGCCCGGCTTCCCACCCTCCACCAGAGCTGTGATCACCTCGGACCAGTCGTCCGATATCGCTCAAATGGTTTCGAGCCTCGAGAACAACATCGTTTCGGCTCTGATTCTGATAGTCGGAATTCTTCTCTTCTTCCTCGGGGCCCGCACCTCGATCTTCGTCGCGATCTCAATTCCCACCTCCATGTTCCTCTCCTTCATCGTACTTCGGTTGATGGGGCTGACGATGAACATGGTCGTGCTCTTCTCGCTCATCCTGGCCTTGGGAATGCTCGTCGACAACGCGATCGTCGTCGTCGAAAACATCTACCGTTTCCTCGAGGAGGGCTGGTCGAGAAGGAAGGCCGCCATTAAGGGAACGGGCGAGGTCGCCATTCCGATAATCGCGGCGACGGCCACCACTCTGGCCGCCTTCATCCCGCTTCTCTTCTGGTCCGGAATCATCGGCGACTTCATGAGCTATCTTCCGAAGACGCTGATCGTGACGCTGACGAGCTCGCTCTTCGTCGCGCTCTGCATCGTGCCCACGCTGTGCTCGATGTTCATGACCCTGGACGGCGACAGGAGGCCCGGGCTCCGGCCGGCCGGACGCTGGACCCTCATCGGAGCGGGTGCGCTCGTCGTTCTGGCAGTCGCTTCGGCCAACCCTCTCGCCGCAGGACTGCTCGTGGCGACGGTCGTGGGAGTCTGGGGCGGGTACCGGCTGGTGCTCAGGAGGGCGGCCGTGTTCTTCAGGATCCGGGTTCTGGTGCGCGTTCTCGAGATCTACGAACTGGGGCTTCGCTGGTCGCTCTCGCATCGGTTGGCGCTCTTGGGGCTCACCTTGGTCGGGTTCGTAGCGGCCGCAGGGCTCTGGGGCATGTTCAGCAGAGGAGTCGAGCTCTTTCCGGAGTCGATGCCGCCCGCGCAACTGCTCGTTGACGTGAGCGCGCCGGTCGGGACCCGCTTAGAGGTCACGGACTCGCTCAGCAGGGAGGTCGAGAGAGAACTTGCCGACCTCGGCGTGACCGACGCCGAATCGATGGTGGCGGTCGTGGGGAGTTCAGGCGGAGGCGCGGACCCGCTGGGCGGCGGCGGTCCGACGGGACCCGAAGGAGGTCGCGTGACCATCTCGCTGGTCGATTACCAGCTCCGCGAGCGGGACTCCTTCGAGCTCCTGGCCGATCTCCAGACTCGGATCGGCCGCCGGATCGCCGGAGCCGAGATCACCGTGGACAAGGTGGAGGCGGGCCCCGCCCAGGGCGCCCCGGTGAGCATCGAGGTCGTCGGTGACGATCCGGAACTCCTCAAGGCTCTCTCCGACAGCGTGCTCAACGTGCTCGAAGCTTCCTCGGCGTACCCGAAGCTCGTGGGACTCAAGAGCGATCTCGACGAGGCCCGACCACAGCTCTCCATCTCCGTCGACCGTGAATTGGCGGCCATTTTCGGTCTCAACACCACGAAGATCGGACAGGCCATCCGCAGCTCGGTGAACGGAATCGAAGCGGCGAAATTCAGAGCCGGCAACGACGAGTACGACATCGTCGTCCGACTCGACGAATCCTACCGGCAGGACCTCGACGGTCTCCGCGACCTGAGCCTCATGACCGAGGGCGGCGAGCAGATACCTCTGGTGGAAGTCGCGTCCTGGGCGGTGGAGGAAGGAGCCGGATCCATCCGCCGCAGAGACAGGTCGCGCCTGGCCACCATCACCTCCGATGTCGCGGCCGGCTACGCCAACAACGCGGTCCTCGGCGAAGTGCAGGGCGTGCTCGCCGACTTCGAAGCAGGGCTGCCGCCGGGTTACACCATACGGTATACCGGCCAGAACGAGGATCAGGAGGAGGCGTCGGCCTTCCTGCTCACCGCGTTCATGATCGCCTTCCTGCTCATCAGCTTCATTCTCATATCGCAGTTCAACTCGGTGGTGAAGCCCGTCATCATCATGACCTCGGTCTTCATGTCCACCACGGGTGTGCTGATCGGGCTGCTCGTCTTCAACATGCCTTTCGGCATAATCAACACCGGGGTCGGGATCATCTCGCTCGCTGGAATCGTGGTCAACAACGCCATCATCCTGATCGACTATATCGACGTGCTGCGCAACCGGGACGGTATCGATCGTCGCGAGGCGCTGGTGCAGGGAGGCAAGACCCGGTTCCGACCGGTGGTGCTCACCGCGACCACGACCGCGCTCGGGCTGGTTCCGCTCGCGGTCGGCCTCAACTTCGACTTTTTCGGCCTTTACGGCTCCCTTTCCCCGGAGCTCTACTGGGGTGGCGAGCAGGCTGCATGGTGGGGTCCCATGGCGGTCGCCATCATCGCCGGCGTCCTCTTCGCGACCTTCCTCACGCTCGTGCTCGTGCCGGTCATGTACTCGCTGGTCGACGACATGAGCGCTTTCTTCGCCAAGCACTTCTCGACCCGCGGACGCCAGGTGGCGCCGGTGCCGGTCCCGGCGGGCGGAGTCATGCGCTCTCCGAGCTCGGCTCCAGAGGCGTGAGCCCGGACGGCGGAAAGGCCGGCCTGCTGCGGATCGCGTTAGTTCTGGCGGCCTACTGTGTCGCCGCCTTTCTCCTGGTCCTGCCGCTGGCGTCCTTCCTCCGGCGTGCGCTGGTGCTTCCCGAGAGCTTCGACACGCTAGTGGGCTGGGGTCTCGTGGTGGGAGGTGCGGCGGCGGTGCTTTTCGCCTGGCACTATCCCAGGCTGGGCTGGCACGGCGGCGCCGCGCCCGAGGACGAAGCTTCCGGGGAATGAGCGATCGGCCTGCCGGTGAGGGGGCCGGTGCGCACTCGAAGCGCGCACTCGGAACGATCTCGATCCGAGCCCTCCTGCCCGAAGATTGGTCGGAGGTCGCCGACATCTACCGGCAGGGGATCGAGACCGGGGACGCGACGTTCGAGACGGAGGTGCCCGCATGGGAGGAATGGGACCGGTCCAAGGAGCCCCATTCACGCCTGGTTGCAGTGGCCGAGGAACTGACCGGCGGAGATTCGGGTTCAGGCAGGGAAAGGATCGTGGGGTTCGCCGCGCTCTCGCCGGTATCCGGCCGCTGCTGCTACGCAGGGGTCGCGGAGGTCATGGTCTACGTGGGTGCGCCCTGGCGAGGTCGCGGCCTCGGACGAAAACTGCTAAGCTCTCTGATCGAATCCGGTGAGCGTAACGGCATATGGACGATGCTCGCCGGGATATTTCCCGAAAACGCCGCTTCGGTAAGAATTCATGACGCGCTCGGCTTCCGGCTGATCGGAAGCCACCGCCGGATCGGTCGGATGGCCGACGGACGCTGGCGCGACACTCTCCTCCTCGAGCGCAGGAGCGAGCTCGTCGGGGTCGATTCCGGCACCGGCGACACACCGAGCGCGGCGTCGCGCCGCCGTAGCAGGCTTGGCTCAGAGGCTGTCAGGTCACATGCCATGTCGACTGCCCAACGTCGCAGTCTGGTCGACAACCTGGGCGCCGACCGCCTCAAGCGGGGAGCGGCTCTCGCTCCGCTGACCACATTCCGGATCGGCGGACCCGCCGAACTCCTCTACGAAGCGCACACCGCCGAAGAGCTCGCTTCCTCGGTTCTCGCGGCCCGCCGTCTCGGCGCCCCTCACTTCGTCATGGGGCGGGGGGCGAACATCCTGGTGGGTGATCTGGGATTCCGCGGCCTGATCATTCTCAACCGGGTCGCCGGGATCGACTTCCTCGCCGGCGGTCGCGTGCGGGCGGGAGCGGGCGTGGACTCCTTTCCGGACCTCATCAACGCCACCGTCGAGCGTGGATTGGGAGGGCTCCACCACTTCGTGGGCATCCCGAGCAGCATCGGCGGAGCGCTTTGGCAGAACTTGCACTTCCTGGAACCCGAACCGGCTCGCAAACGCACCGTCTTCATCGAAGAAGTGCTGGAAGAGGCGGAGATACTCAGCGAAGAGGGCGAGAGACGAACTGTCCCTGTGGAGTACTTCGAGTTCGGCTACGACCGGAGCATTCTCCACGAGCGCGACGACATCGTCCTCTCGGCCACTTTCCGACTCGCGCCGGCTCCGAAGGTGGAGCTCAGACGGGTGATGCGGGAGAATCTCGAGTGGCGGGACGAGCGCCACCCCGACCTCTGGCTCTATCCGAGCGCCGGCTCCATCTTCAAGAAGATCGAAGGCGTCGGAGCGGGGAGGCTGATCGACGAGTGCGGCCTGAAGGGTCGGGTCGACGGGGCGGCGGCCATCTTCCACAAGCACGCGAACATCATTGTGAACCTGGGAGGCGCGACCGCCGCCGAGGTGCGCCGGCTGATCGACCTGGCCCGCGAAACCGTGGCGCGAGAGCAGGGACATGAGCTTGTCACCGAGATCGACTTCATCGGGGAGTTCTAAACGCTGGAACTCTTCGGTGGGCGGTCCCTCCCCCTCGCCGTAGAAAGCTCGTCGACGACCGTATCCGCACTGGCGTCCTCGCGAGTTGGCCCACGGGGGTGCTAGAGCGCCTCGAAAGCTCTCCGCTGCCGCTCGAGCCGCGCGTCACGCTCCGCTGCAAAACGTCTCATGGCCGAGAAGATCGAATCCGGGTCGAGGCCGGCCTCGGCGATCACATCGTCTTCGGTGCCGCCGGTAAGCCAGCGATCGTCCGCGTCTCCATAAAGTGAGTATTCCTCGGTGAGCGGACCGAGATCGGGAAGCGGCGGCACGCGCTTGGTCATCGTGCTTACAACCATGGAGTCGAAGCGCGACGACGCCGGATAGATCTTCTTACGGTACTCCTCGGGCTGATCCGCGAAGAGCTCCGGGCTGATCACCGATGCCACCCTCACGTTGACCCCCTCGTCCTCGAGACGGTCGAGCGCCCGAACCACGTTCACGGTCGAGCTCGATCCCTGGGCCCACACGGTCCCCATGGGAGGAAGGTCGGGATCGTAGTCTCTGATGAGGTAGATGCCCTTGGCGGACGCGCGCGGATCGGTGTCGGCGAAGCGGCTGCGATCCGCAACGGGCGAGTCGGGACGGGCCACGTGGATGACGATGATGCCGACCTTGGGCTCCTGCACGGCTTTCGCGACCGCAGCGAAATAACCGGGCGCCACGTCGTTGTAGTCCCAGAAGTAGAGGTTGACGACCTGGTCTCTCGGGAAGAGCGTCCACACCTGAGGGGCGAAGATGCCGAAATGGGTCCTCGCATCGGCCGCCGTCTCCGGCCCCGAGTGACCCGCCAGAACGGTCAGCACGCCCAGCCGGAAGGGCGAGTCCTGATTCTGCTGGCTGAAGACTCGCGCCGGCGTGTACATGAGTGGCGTGAAAGCCCCGTAGGTTCCCGAGATGCCCCAGAGTCCGGAGTGAAGATCGGGATCGGCGGATGCGGTCTGGTTCACGACGCCGATCATGGTGGAGGCGTTGACCGCCTCCTGAATGCCCGCCTTCAGCCGTGTCCCCGAGGGGTTGGCGACGGGGTCGTAGTGGCCGAAGAAGTGGGCCTTCTCCACGTTGATCGATCCCGAAAGGTCGGCGGCGACGGTCAGGAATCGGCCTTCGGTCACGTGGTTCATCCACGCTCCGATCTCGCTGATCGCGCGGCGGCTACCCCACTTCCTGCCCGGCGGCATGAAGAGGCTGATCGTCCGCTCCACCTCGCGTCCGGTGGCGGGGTCGGTCGCCCTGACCTCGACCGGCTCCTCGGGCAGTCCCCCCGGGGTCAGCCGTTCGTCGACGAAGGGATCCTTCGTAACGTCGAAACGGAGTTTGGGCGAGCGTTCGAGCCCGTCCGCGATCGAGACGACGCGCTCCGCTATCCACTCGCCCAGTCCGTTCCGGTCCAGGGTGGAAAGAGCGATATCGACGTTGGTCTTGAACTGAACGAGCTTTTCCGCCTCGGTCGACGGTGCCGGATCCCCGAGCCCCTCGAAATCGACTCCGAAGCGCTTCTCGAAGGTGTCGGCGAGCGCCACGAAGTAGGGATCGTTGAGCGCCATGGCGTACGGATGGCTGTCGTAGCTCACCATCTGCGGACCGTAACCGGGAATTCCGCCGTTCTCGGCGGCCGGCCACCATCCCTTGACCGTCGGGCCGATCGCGATGTGCGGGCGCCGATCATCCGCCGGCCAGCGCTCCATCGCGAACATCGCGGCAAGCACTTGGTCGAAATCGCTGCCGTCCTCAAGGCTGAGCACGTTCCATCCGTACGACGACCATTGCTGAGCGAGATCGTAGCCGTCGACGTCGGCGACGACTCCGCCGACGAGTTCGTCGTCGATGCCGGCGTTGTTGTAGGAGAGCAGGATGCGGAGCCGCTTGCCCACCCTCTGCGCCACCGCAGCGGTCTTGAGCTCCTGGGCGTGGCCCTCGGTCATGGCGAACTCGCCTTCGAGCGCGAGAATCTTAAGGCTCTCGGGCGCTCCGGCGTAATCCCAGAAGACCGCCTTGCCTGCAGATGTGGAGATTCCTATCCCCGACGGGCCGCCGTTGACGTCGTTGGTGACGTCGGTGCTTTCGGCGTGGCCCATCAACGGACGGATGCCTCTGATTCCGGCCTCGCGGAAGAGCGGGTGGTCCGCAAGCCCCAGGTCGTCGAGAAGCGTCTTCACCGCCCCTGGACTCCGTCTGAAGCCGAGGCAGTCGACAGGCAGGACGGCGTCCTCGGGATCGAAGCCGTAGCGCGGGTCGCCCGTGGCCCGATGTTGACGACCCAGGGCGGCGTAGAGGATCATCCAGAGGGCGTAGCAGGTGGGAATGCAGTGCCCTCCGGAAAGCATGAAGCGGTCGGCGAACGGGTGCTTGGGTTCCCGGAGATCGTATGAGAGTCCTCCGAGCTCGGGGCCGGCCAGGTGCGCCGCGACGTTGTACGGCGTGTATGCCAAAGGTCCCCCGAAATGACCCGATCCCCGGTAGTTTCCGAGAATGGTCAGTAGCATCGCCGTGAGAAAGGAGACTTCCTCGAACCGCTCCTTGTCGTAGGCGGGGAGGTCCACGGGAAGGGGTCGGTTCCGGTGGTCTCTACCGGCGAACTGAAGCGTCACGGTCTTCACTGGGCGGTCGCTGCGGGTTGGAGGGAGTTTCGGTGCGCCTTAAATTACGGTAGGTTCGCCCGGTAAGATAGCGCATGAGACCGCGTGCATCGTCGGCCTGACGCTCGGCCGCGGAACCCGAGGCAGCCCCCGAACAGGAGGCGCGAACCCTCTTCCTGGACTCAGCGCCGCCGCCGACGTCGACGCTTGCGCCTGAGCAAGGCCAGCGGATCCGGGCCGGGCACCTTGTCGACCGGTTTCGGCGGTCTGATCGGCTTGGGGCTTCCGGGCGGCTTGGGGGCTCCGGTGTCGGGTAGTTTGAAGGGCCATATCCTCATCGTGTCACCTGTGGTTCAGGTTGCGGATCGAGTCGACATTACGAAGGATACTCCCTCCGAGTGCCGTCGCAAGATCGGCGCGCCCGTTACGAAGCATCCCCCACACCGCCGCGGGCGCGTCTCCGCTCGCCGCCTCTAACCTGAAGACCGCTGAACGATCGTCCGCTCGCGCTGCTCACTCGCTGGGCCTCGTCGTCTCCCCACGGAGTGAGGGCACTCGTGCTCAAGGGGGAACACGTCCGTCCGGGAGCCCGTCCCGCGCCTGGAGCCGAACTGGAGATAGCCGTTTTCGCCGACAGGCCGCGAGAGCTTATCGAGAGCGCAAGGGAGCAGCCGGGCGCAGACGTATCGGCGGAGCATCTCTCGCTCGCGGACGAGTCCGATCCGGCGGACCCGCCGGGATCGCACGTGCGGCCGCTCGGGGTCTGCCGCCTCATTTGCGACGGCTGCCCGCCCATCGTCTTTTTCCTCTACGCGACCGACACCCTCCGGGCGCTCGCCCTGCTTCCCTCTCTTCCGCCCTGGCTCGACGCCGGCTACCGGGTCGTCTACGATCCCGACGACCTGACCGGCAAGATGGTACCGCCGTCGGGTCGCGGAGAGTCGACGGCCGATCCCGGCGGCCGATCCTAGCGTCACGCGGACCAAGCTCCGCACGGCATGGCGAACGCCGACACGTCCGCATAGGTTCATAAAAGGGCCAGGGTGACATCCTCCTGGCTTCAGGGTATGGAGCGTCGTTCTCGTTGCACGGACCGCCGATTCACGAGCACCGACATGACCGCGACCCGCTTCGCCACCACCGCACTCTTCGCTGTCTTCGTCCTGACCTGCGACATCACGGAGGTTGAAGGGCCCCCAGCTGACAACCCGGATGCCGAGCCTGAGTTGACGCATGCCGAGCCTGAGTTGACGCCCTGGGAGCCCTGGGATCTTGTCCAGGCTTACCGCCGAATGCTTGGGCTACTTGAGCTGCAGGAACGGGTGAATGCCTACCAGGAGCAGCCGATGTACCGCTACGAGAGCCAGAACACCGAAACGGCACCGGCGGCTTCCCAACTCGCTCCTCAAACCATCGTGGAAAGCGATTCCCCCGGCAGAGCCGACCTTGTGCTCGCCGACGAGCCGCTGATGCGGATCGGCTTGCTCGACGGGCCCGACGAATTCCTCTTCGGCAACATCACCGGTGCCGTCCGCCTCGAGGACGAGAGCGTCGTCGTCGCGGACCAGTCGATCTTCGAGATCCGAAAGTTCGACGCCCGGGGGCGGCACGTGTGGTCGAGCGGGCGGAAAGGCGAGGGACCGGGGGAATACGAGGGGCTCCGGCTGATGCGTGGCTGCCCCGGAGCGGCGGTCACGGCATACGACGGGCAGTTGGACCGAATCACCGAACTTGATTCGGACGGCGTCGTGACCGACACACGGAGGTTCGGCGGGGCCGGCCCGTACGGGGTACCCGCATGCTCGCCGGACGGCCACGTGGTCTTCACTGCCTGGCCGGACACTGAATGGGAGCTCACCCTGGCCGAGGGTACCAGGTACCGGTGGGAAATGTCGCTGACCCTGGAGCGGGACGACAGTGTGGCCACCCTGCGCTCGGGCATCCCCGGGACGGAGCGCTACATCCATACCGAGTATGGTTCCTCCGCTCCGGTGACGTGGGGGAGGGACATGGCCCTCGCGGTCACGGCCACCGGCGTCTGGTACGGATCGGCGGATGACTACGAGCTGGAACACGTCGACTGGACCGGCCGCGTCACGCATGTCGCGAGGTGGGCAGGACCGGACCTCGAGGTCACGAGCGAGCACCTGGATCGCTACCGCGACGCCTACCTGGCCCGGTACGAAACGGCCGAGGAGCGCCGACGTTTCGAGAGGGAAAGGTGGCCGAGCATTCGGGACGACCTGCCGGAGAGCTTTCCCGCCTACGTGTCGGAAGGGCTCCTGTCGCTACCGAACGGCAGCATGCTGGTGGTGCCGCACCCCTGGCGAGAGCTGGGGGGTCGCGACGAGTTCCACCTCCTGGGTGCGGACGGCACATGGCTCCACCGCCTCATGATACCGTCCGGCCGGACGCTCCTCGACGCGGGCCCGGGCTGGGTGTTGCTGCTTGAGAGAGGCGAGTTCGACGAGCAGAGCGTGGCGGTCTACGAGCTGGTGGAGGGTTCGTGATGCGATCGGTTGGGCGAATAGCGCCGCGCCGCTCTCGGTGCTCGTGCGAGTTTCGCCGCAGCCGCTAGCGACGGGGGCGTTCTGCAGCCAAATCCACGACGCGGATATCGCGCCACCTCACCTTGATACCGCCGCCGTCGTGGATCTGGAGGGCGATCGAACCGTCTCCGGCTCCGATGCGGTCGTCCTCGAAATCGACCATCGCCACCCCGTTGAGCCAGGTCCTCACCCGGGAGCCCTCCGCGCGGACCCGCATGGTGTTCCACTCGCCCATGCGCAGAGCCCGGTCTAGCTCGGGCTCGGGCCGCACCAGCCAGCCTCGGCCGTAGGATTCGTAGATGCCGCCGGTATGCAGCCCCGGCGGCGCGACCTCGGCCTGCCAGCCGTTCACCACCGTGCCTTCCACGCTTGAACGGAAGAAGACACCGCTGTTGCCGTCGGCCTCCTGCTTGAAGTCGAGCGTCAAGTCGAAGTCGCGGAACGTGTACTCCGTGGCGAGATAGCCGTAGGCGGCATCCGGTCCGCTCTCGCAGACCAGTTCTCCCTCCTCGACGTACCACAGTTCGGTGCCGTGGACCGTCCATCCGCCAAGATCGTCGCCGTTGAAGAGTGCCACCGGCTCCAGTCGCCGGATCCTGATGCTCCGGAACCAGACCTTGCGTCCATGATCCTGAAGCCCGATCGGTCCCGACCCCGCCGTGCCGTATTCGGGATAGGGCGAGAACTTGCTGGCGGCCACCATCTCCTCCCACTCGGAAGAACCGAGCTCGTATTCGACGGTCTTCTCGCCGTTGAGCCAGTGCTCCACCAGCTCCCCTTGAACTCGGATTCGGCCACTGTTCCACTCTCCGGGTCCGTGCAGGGTCTTGGGGCCGGAGGCGTGCAGGTCGTAATTGTCGCCGGTGAGGTGGGTGTTCATGTCCATGGTCCCCATCTCCAGGTAGGCGTCGTCGTCCAGGACCTGGTATTCGGGCGCGTTGTGCCAGATCGCCGCCCCTTCATTTTCGATCACACGGTAGAGCACGCCGCTGTTGGCGATGTCGGAGAGCATGAACTCGAAGCGCAGGTCGAAGTCGGCGAAGGACTCGGTGGTGACGATGTCGCCTCCGACCGCGACGTCGGGGTCGGTTGCGGTGGCGCCCACGACGAGAGCGCCGTCGATCACCGCCCACCCCGTGTCGGGGAAGTTCTCCCGACCGTAGCCGCGCCAGCCGGAGGTCGTCTCGCCGTCGAAGAGAAGCTCCCAACCTGCCTCGGCTTCGTCGGGCGTGAGCGTGTTGGGGACCGCTCCGGCCTCGTCCCGAACGTCGTTCGCCGGGTTGCACGCCGCCGCGACGAGCGCCAGCGCGGCCAGCTCGCGTCGGTGCGCGCGACCTCTCGTCGCCATCATCGTTCCCTCATCCGATCGGGGTCCCAGCGCACCATGCGTTCCTCGAAGTAGCTCGTGTTGCAGGCGAGAGACGGCGCGGCCGCCCTCAGGCCGAACACCGAGTTCTCCGCCACGGGAGGGCCTCCGCGCACGGCCCGGAAGAAATTGTAGAAGTGATCCAGGTGAGCGCCGCCGTATCCCGTTTCGACCCGGTAGACCGCCTCGGCGGGCGGGAGCATCCGGGCCCGCGGAGGCATGTCCGTTACCGCACCCGTCGTCTCCGCCATCTTCTCCTGCAGGAAGGCGTCGGCCATGGGATCGACGGGGGCGTTCTTGCGGAGTACCACCTCGGTCCAGGTGACGTCCATCGAACCCTCGCTTCCCACCATCCTCAGGAAGGTGCTTCCGGACGTTCCGTCGACGAAGTTCACACGGAGCGAGAGGTTGAAACCGGGATGGGAATCCGACTCCGGATAGTCGAATACGCCTATCAGCACGTCGGGCACCTCGCGACCGTCGTCCCAGTAGCGGAGTCCGCCCGCCGCCTGCACGCGTACCGGGCCGCGTGAGCCGGTTATGAAGTGCAGGCTCGAGAAGAGATGAACGAAGAGGTCGCCCGCCACCCCGGTGCCGTAGTCCCGATAGTTCCGCCAGCGAAAGACGCGCAGCGGGTCGTACGGCCGGTGCGGCGCCGAGCCCAGGAAGCCTTCCCAATCGACCGTCTCTTCGGAAGCCTCCGGGGGGATGGGATACTGCCAGGCGCCGATCGGGTCGTTGCGCGCCCAGTAACCTTCGGCGTAGTTGAGCTCGCCGATGGCTCCAGCCTCGTAGAGCTCCTTTGCCTTCTCGTTGCCGAGCGAGCTCATGCCTTGGCTCCCGACCTGGAAGACCTGACCCGAGTCTCTCTCCGCCTCGATGATCTCGGCTCCCTCCGAAATGGAGTGGACCATCGGCTTCTCGCAGTACACCGCCTTGCCGGCGCGAAGGGCGTCTACCGAGATCCGGGTGTGCCAGTGGTCGGGCGTCCCCACGATCACGGCGTCCACGTCGTCGCGCGCGAGGATTTCACGGTAGTCGCGCGTGGTGAAGAGTTCGCCGTGTCGCTCGATGGCGGAACTCAAACGGCCGTCGAAGATGTCGCACGCCGCCACCAGCTTCACACCGGGTACGTGGAGCGCGGTGTTCGCGTCGGCCATTCCCATGCCGCCCGCTCCGACGACGGCCAAGCCGAGAACGTCGGAAGGAGGGAGCGGGTCCGCCTCCGGCTTCCGGCTGCGAGAGAGCCAACCGGAGACCGCAGTGCCGGCCGGAGCTACCGAGCCGCCCATCAGACCGGGCGCGAAAGCGGCGGCGGCGGAGCTCTGTGCCATTCGTCGGAGAAAGTGACGTCTGGGCCGGCGCTTAGGCTGCGAAGCGGGAGCGCTGGGCGGTTTTCTCTTCATGCTGAGTTCGGTCGAGTGGGCGGGCAGGGAAGGCGTGCGGTCACCAGAACGACGACCCGGAACCCTGGGCGGCGGGTCGCATTCTAACTTCCACCCGAAACCGGAGGTTTGCAAGGCGGGAGCAGGGCACGGACGCGACGGTGCGCGGTCGCCATTCCCTCCCGGCGGCTTCAACGCTATCTTTCCATGCTGTTCACGAAACCATCACCCCTCGTCGGAGCGTCCGCGTCCGACAACCGCAAGCGCCGATGACTTACGCAGTGTTCGAGACCGGAGGCAAGCAGTTCCGCGCCGCGCAGGGCGCCAGGCTTCGCGTACCCTCGCTCGATGCCGAAATCAGCGAGTCCGTGACCTTCGACCGCGTCCTCCTCGCCTCCGCAGGGGAAGAGGTTCGCGTGGGCGATCCCGTCATCGACGGAGCCTCGGTCCGAGCGGAGGTGCTTCGCCACGGACGCGACAAGAAGATCGTGGTGTTCAAGCGCAAGCGGCGCAAGGGATACCGCCGAAAGCAGGGACACCGGCAAGGGTACACCGAGGTCCTCGTCGAAGAGATCGCTCTACGGACCGCCGAGGTCGTATAGCGGAACCGAAAGGAACGGATCATGGCACACAAGAAGGGCGTAGGCTCGAGCCGGAACGGAAGAGACAGCAACCCGAAGCGGCTGGGGGTCAAGACCTTCGCCGGAGAGACGGTCACGGCGGGGAGCATTATCGTGCGCCAGCGCGGAACGAAATTCCACCCTGGCCGGAACGTCGGCAAGGGGTCCGACGACACCCTTTTCGCAAAAGCGGACGGCGTGGTGAAATTCGAGCGCATCCGGTCGCGCGCGGTGGTGTCGGTCTACGCCGCCGGTTAGCCCACGGCCTTCCGGAAACGGTCCGACCGATCGCGAACTTCGGCGGCTCGCCGAGGTGCCGCCCCACACCTCCGACGACGGGTATTCGGTGACCGCCTCGTCCGCAGACAGGCCGGCACCTCGCATTCTGTCCGTGATCGGAACCCGTCCCGAGGCCGTCAAGATGGCCCCGGTGATCGAAGCCGTCACCGCCCGAGGCGGTTGCGATCACCGCCTGCTCCTCACCGGTCAGCATACCGACCTCGTCGACCAGGTGCTCGCGCATTTTCGGATCCGCAGCGATTACGACCTGGACCTGATGAAGCCCGGCCAGAGCCTCTTCGACGTCGGCACGGGATGCCTCGACGGCATGCGTGGGGTGCTGGAGGAATTCCGGCCCGACGTGACCATCGTCCAGGGTGACACGGCCACCGTTTTTTTCGCCGGAGTGGCGAGCTTCCTCCGGAGAGGCAGGCTGGCGCATGTGGAGGCCGGTCTGCGCAGCCGTCGCAAATGGTCGCCCTTTCCTGAGGAAATGCTGCGCCGAATGACCGACACCATCTCGGATTTCTGCTTCGCGCCTACTCCCGCCGCAGCCGACAACCTGCGGGCCGAGGGCGTGGAGGAGGAGCGCATCTGGGTGACCGGCAACACCGTGGTCGATGCGGTGGAGAGCGCCAAATCCCGCAGCATGGTGCCGGATGACCCCACGGTTGCGGAGCTGCTCGCCTCGCCAAGGCGTCTTGTGCTCCTGACCGCGCATCGCCGCGAGTCCTTCGGCGAACCGCTGAAGCGGGTGTTTTCAGCCGTGGCGGAGCTCTCCGACCGCTTTCCCGATCTCAACATCCTCTACCCGGTGCATCCCAACCCCAACGTGCGGAAACCTGCGTACCGTCTGTTGGGCACACCGGAGCGGAGCGGCCGCATCCACCTCACGGGTTCGCTCTCGTACCGGGACATGCTCGCGGTTCTCTCGGGAGCGTCGCTCGTGCTGACCGACTCGGGAGGCATCCAGGAGGAGGCGCCCGCCTTCAACGTCCACACCCTTGTGCTTCGCGACGTGACCGAACGTCCGGAAGGAGTACGAGCCGGCGTTGCCACCCTGGTGGGAACCGATTCGAGACTCATTCTCGCCGAGGCGACGCGCAGACTCTCCGACGTCGCCGCCGGACTTCCCGCCAACCCTTACGGCGACGGGAAGGCGGGAGAGCGCATAGCGGACATCATCCTCTCCAGCCTCGCCGGCCGTCCCCGACGTACGACCGACTGGCAACCCTCGGGAACATAGTCGCTCTTGAAGATCGTCTTCCACTGCGTCTACTACCCGCCGGAGGTCGGCGGCCTGGAGAGCCACGTCAGCTTCCTCTGCCGCGAGCTTGCCCGCAGGGGCCACGAAATCTCGATCGTCACCTCACTATCCCGTCCTGGCCTGCCTGTCTTCGAGGAGGAGGACGGCGTTTCCGTGTGGCGCACGCCGCTCCCGACCCGCACTCCCGTCGGTTGGTTCCTCCACGCGCTCGGCTCCACTCCTCGCACGCGGGCGGTCGTACGGGGCGCCGATCTCGTCCACGCCCAGGCCTTTCCCTCGATCCTTCCCCTGAATCTGGCCCTCGCCGGTGCCGGAACGCCGCTCGTGTGCACGCTTCACACCTCCCACTTTCTGCGGCTGGCCTCCAATCCGCTCGTCGCTGGACCTCTGGGCGCACTGATCGCCAGGAGCGACCACAACTTCGCCTCCAGCGGCGAGATCGCTCAGGTGGGCGAAGGGCTCAGGCGTGGCATCTCGGTCGAGCCTCTCGTGAACGGCGTGGACACCGAACTCTTCCGGCCCGGCCCGGCGACCTTGCCGCCCGGCGCAAGGAGGTGGAGACTGATGGTGCCTCGTCGTCTCTTCTCCAAGAACGGAGTCGAGTTCTTCGTGCGCGCCATGCCGTCGATAGTCGCCGAAGCCGACGTCGAAGCGGTTTTCGTAGGTGATGGGCCAGAGCGGAAGCGGCTGGAGGAGCTCGGCGGGGAACTCGGGGTCGCCGACCGGATGACCTTCCTCGGCTCGCGTCGCCACGCCGAGATGCCCGGGTTGCTGGCGTCAGCCGATCTCGCCGTATTTCCGTCCCTGATGGAAGCCACCTCCGTCGCCGCACTGGAGTGCATGGCCTGCGGCCTGCCTGTGGCGGCTTCCGATGTCGGCGGACTGCCCGAGATCGTCGACGACTCCGTTGGAGGCCTCTTCCAGCCGGCGGATCCGAGCGGTCTCGCCGCCAAGGTCCTCGAACTGCTCTCGGTGGAAGAGCTCGCCCGCCGCGGGGCCGAGGGCCGGAGGCGGGTGACCCGTCACTGGAGCAACGCCCGCCTGGTGGATCGACACCTGGAGGTCTACCGGAAGCTCCTCCGCCCGGGCCGGCAGCGTGCGGCGAAACTCGCACGAGCGCCGGGAGCGCCGCCGGGCTAGCCGGTCGGACGCCTATCCCGTTCCCTTCTCCTGGGCGGCCCGGGCGGAGGCGATAACCCGCCAGAGGACGTCGCGCACCATCTCCTGGTCGATCCCTCGTTCTCGCGCGATCTCGCTCGCCCTGCGGATCACCAGCGCTTCACGCGCCGGGTCGAGCACCTGCATGCCCAATTCGGTCTTGGCCCTGCCGATGGCGAGCACGAGCTCCCGCCTCGCGCCCAGTATCTCCACGAGCTCTCTGTCGGTCTCAGTGACCTGCCGCCGCAGAACGTCGAGATCGGCCGGTCCGGTCGCTGCCCGTGCTTCCGTTCCTTCGGCATCCGAAACCGCACCATCCGCAGGGGATCGGCTCACCGCCCGCCCTCCACGAAGTCCGCCACATGCTCCGGATCCTGACGCCTGGTGGTCAGGCTGACCCCGACGAGCACCGGCAACTGGATCGCCAGCCCGAGGACGCCTTCATGGATGTCGAAGGGCTTAAGGTCGGGGTTCAGGAAGAAGAAGACGGAAGTCGCCACCCCGGCAAGAAGTCCGAACGCCACTCCCGGCGTCGTCGCCCGTCGCCAGTAGAGCGCGGCGAATACCGGTGGCGCGAGCTGTGAAATGGGGCCGTATGCTGAGAGGAGAATCTGCACCAGCGACGTGCCTCCCTGGAGAGCGAACACGTATGCGAGGGTCCCCGTCACGAGAACCGTTATTCTGATCAGGCTGCGACGCGCGCGTTCGTCCATCTGCCGGTAGAGAGCCACTCCGTCCTCCACGAACACCGATGCGGCCGCATGCATGAGAGCGTCACCGGTCGACATCGAGGCCGAGAGAGCGCCCGCGCAGAAAAGTCCAACGACCAGCACAGGCATCCCGGTCTCCAGAATCATGAATGGGAGGATCGAGTCCGAGTCGACGGGTCCGCCTCCTTGCCGACCGGCGAAGAGCACCCCGGCGAAACCGATAAGGAAGATCGGAATCAGGAAGAGCTGGAAGGTCGGGAAGAGGACGACAGTGCGCCGTAGAGTGGCGTCGTCCTTGGCGGTAAAGGCCTTCATGAAGAGGTGCGGCCACATCATCAGACCGACCGCGCTCGCCAGAATGACGCTGGAGAAGGCGCCCCAGGTCCAGGGGCTCCCGCTCGCCGTCAACCCGGGCATGGCCAGCAGTTCGGGACGGGCGTCCGCGATGCCCTCGAACATCGGGCCGATGCCCCCGTAGAGATGGTAGGGCAGGTAGAGCCCCAGCGACCAGGCGATCACGACCATGAAGACGCCCTGGAAGGTGTTCGTCCACCCCACCGCCATCGCCCCCGAGCGCAGCACGTATGCGGTCACGATCCCATACGCGGCCAGGGCGCCGACCCACAGGGGGACGTTGCCGTCGGTGACCGCGTTTATGACGATCCCCGCACCCCGCATCTGAATGGACACGTAGGGAACGAACGCCACTATCGAGATCAGAGCCATCAGGAGGGAGAGCTCTCGCGATCGGAACCTGCCCGTCACGAGCTGGGCCTGAGTGACGAATCCGAAGCGTCTGCCCAGAGCCGCCACTCTCGGCCCCCACCAGTAGAACGGAGCCATGCCCAGGGCGCCGTAGGCCAGAATGTAGAAGGCCGCCGCGCCGCGCGAGTAGGCCCAACCGGGACCGCCGAGAAATGCGAAGGCGCTGAAGACCGACGCCCCGGTCACGAAGTACATGACGACCAGACCGAAGGACCGGTCCGCCGCCACGTATCCGGTCACGCTCTCGCTGGACCGCCGTCCGGCCCGGAATCCTATGGCGAGCGTCGCACCCAGATAGAGAACGATGATGGACGTGATCCACAGCCAGCGCTCCATCACTCGTCTCCTCTCGGTGAGCGAGGGTCGGCCGCAAGTGCCCGACGGTCGACGGCGTCCAGGATCGCGAAGACCACTGTGAACCCGGCCACCCAGCCTGCAATCCACGCCATGGAGAAAGGAAGCCCGAGAACGAGCGGTCTTGCGGCGGAGAAGGGGAGGATGCCCGGCCAGGTCACGGCGACGAGGGCAAGGCCGGTGTAGGCGACGGCGAATCCCCGAACGACTTTAGGCGCCATAGAGCGACGGGTTGATGGTTTTGCGGACCGGAGCCGGGTCCGACGAGGTTGGAATGATACAACATAGGGGGCCGGACGCCATGCCGCCCGAGCGGCGACCCGTCCGCACGGAGGGCGCTCGAACGGTGCCGAAGACCTTCGGCGACACTTGCGGCCGCCGCCCCACCCGCCCGGCGACGCACCGGGAGTCTCGCTCTCGTGGTGTGCCTGCCGTCTGTCAGCTACCTTGTGTCGTTAGGCTATCTTTACCCGCATCACGTCGTGGACCCTTCTACCAACTCTGAGGCTTCCATGGTTTTCACCCCGATCCGTCTTTCGGCGCTCGTCCTCCTGGGCGCCTTCGCAATCCCGTCCGGCGTCGACGCCCAGAAGCGCGCCCTCGACCACGACGACATCCTGACCTGGCGCACCATACAGGCGCCGTCGCTCTCGCCGGACGGAGCGTGGCTGACCTACGCGCTCTCCCCCGTGGAGGGAGATCCCGTGGTGATCGTCCGGCAGGCGCTGGAGGACGGAGTCTCGCTCGAGTTCCGGGGCGAGCGGCCGGCCTTCACTTCGGACTCCAGGTACGTGGTAGTCTCGATCCCACCTGTCGAGGCGACCGTCGACTCTCTCCGGCGGGAAGGGGTTCGCAACTCCGAGCTGCCCGGGGACTCGCTCGCAGTCGTGGAGCTGGCGGAGATTTCCGGCATGGGCTTGGAAGCGGTGCGGAGACTGGGGGCGGTGGAGAGCTACCGGACGGCCGGGTACGGTCCATGGCTCGCTTATCGTCCCGCGGAAGAGGAGGGCGAGGGCGAGGACGACCCGGATGATGAGGAGAAGGGGGAAGAAGAGCCCGCCGAGCAGGAAGGCGAGGCGGAGGACGAGGAGAACGACAAGACCAAGGAGGCCGGAGACGCTCTCGTCCTGGTCGACCTGGTATCCGGCTCCGAAACCAGGTTCGAGCTCGTTGACGAATTCGTCTTCGCCGACGAGGGCGGCGTCTTCGCCTACGCGACCTCGTCGGAGGACGGAAGCGAGGACGGCGTGTACGTGCTCGAGCTGGGCGGCTCCTCGGACGCCGGCGCCGTGTTCCGGGGAGCGAGCCATTACCGCGAACTCACCCTCTCCGAAAACGGTGACCGGCTCGCCTTCCTGGCGGACCGCGACGACTATCAGGCCGATCAGCCCGAGTTCGTTCTCTACCAGAGCTCGGCTCCCGAATGGGACGAGGCGACAGCGGTCGCGAGTTCCGGAAGCGGCAGCATTCCGGCCGGATGGTGGGTGAGCGAGCACGGCTTCCTGTCCTACTCCGACGACGGCGAGCGGCTCTACTTCGGCACGGCGCCACGCCCCGAGCCCGAGGTCGAGGACGACACGCCCGACGACGACAAGGTCGAGATCGACATTTGGAGCTGGAAGGACCCCTACCTCCAACCCATGCAGCTCGTGCAGGCTAACCGGGAGCGCGACCGGACCTACCGGGCGGTGGCCCATCTCGCCACCGGCTCCCTGGTCCAGCTCGCGACCAAGGAGGTGCCCGATGTCGCCATGGCCGACGCCGCAGGCGCCGGGTTCGCGCTCGGACTGTCCTCGCTGCCTTACCGGCAGATGGTATCGTGGGACGGCACCTACCGGGACTTCTACGTGGTGGACATGGCCACCGGCGATCGACGCAAGGTCGCGGAGATGGTCAAGTCTTTCGCCTCCATCTCGCCCGAAGGTCGGTACCTGACCTGGTGGGATGGGGTCGAGAGACACTGGGTGGTCGCGCCCACGGACGGTGGCGGTCCGTTGTTCGCGAGCGCCGGCGTTCCACATCCAGTCTGGAACGAACTTGACGACCATCCGGATCTGCCTCCCTCCTACGGCTCGGCAGGATGGACCGAAGGAGACGAGGCCTTTCTTTTCTACGACGACTTCGACATCTGGCGCTTCGAGCCGGCCTCGGGCGAAACCACGAATCTGACGGCGGGCAGGGGGCGCGCGGAGGGCATTCGCTTCCGTTACTCCCGTACCGATTTCGACCAGCTCGCGATCGAGGAAGGCGAGGCTCTCCTGAGCGCGTTCCACAAGACCGACAAACGCTCGGGTTTCTACCGCGGGAGAACGGATCGAGCGGCGGCGCCGAGCGAGGTGGTGATGGCCGAGAAGCGTTTGCAACTGCGCGGCAAGGCCGAAGATGCGGAGCGCTGGCTCCTGACCAGACAGGACTTCCGCGAATACCCGGATCTCTGGGTCACCGACGGTTCGTTCACCGACGCATTCAAAGTCTCGGAGGCGAACCCCCAGCAAGAGGAATTCACCTGGGGCGACGCTGAGCTCGTGGAGTGGCGTTCCAACGACGGCACGCCCCTACAGGGCATTCTCGTCAAGCCCGACGACTTCGACCCGTCGGACAACTACCCGATGATGGTCTATTTCTACGAGCGCATGTCCGACGGACTCTACAGCTACCGGCCTCCGACGCCGGGCGGTTCGTCGGTGGCGATCTCCTTCTACGTATCGAGGGGCTACCTGGCGTTCATACCCGACATCCCGTACGAGGTCGGCTACCCCGGCGAGAGCGCCTTGGACGCGGTGGTGCCCGGCGTCCTCTCCCTGGTCGATCGCGGATTTGTGGACCAGGCGCGCATCGGTGTGCAGGGACACTCCTGGGGCGGGTACCAGATCGCCTACATGATCACCAAGACCGATCTCTTCGCCGCCGCGGAGGCCGGAGCCCCGGTTTCCAACATGACGAGCGCGTACGGGGGCATACGCTGGTCGTCGGGGATGAGCCGCATGTTCCAGTACGAGCGCACGCAGAGCCGGATCGGCGGTACCCTGTGGGAGGAGACCCAGACCTACCTGCACAACTCGCCCGTCTTCTTCGCGGACAAGGTCCGGACGCCGCTCCTGATGATGCACAACGACGAGGACGGCGCCGTTCCGTGGTATCAGGGAATTGAGATGTTCGTGGCTCTGCGCCGGTTGGGCAAGCCGGTCTGGATGCTCAACTACAACGGCGAGGGCCACGGGCTCTCGCGCCTTCCCAACCGCAAGGACTGGGCCCTGAGGATGCAGCAGTTCTTCGATCACTATCTCATGGACGCCCCGGCGCCGGTCTGGATGGAGGAAGGCGTGCCCGCGATCCTCAAAGGCGTCACTTTGGGAACGGAGCTCACGAGTCGCAGTGGAATCAGTTGATGGAAGCGCCGCATCCGGTTCTGAGGCCTGAGCCGCCCGAGGCGATCCGTTTCTGGGCGCTAGCCGCAGACCGGGCGAAGCTGTCGGCGATGATGGTGGAATTCGAGCAGATCTGCACCGACTGGGGCGTGCCGCGCTCAGCGTCGTTCAATCTCGAGCTGGCCATCGACGAACTCGTCACCAACTCGATCAGCTACGGATTCAACGAGTCGGAGGCGAAGCCGGACATCCGGGTCGCCGCCGCCACCGAGGCCGATACGGTCGCAGTCTGCATCGAAGACAATGGGGCTCCCTTCGATCCATTCGAGGAGGCGCCGGCGCCCGACTTCGAACTTGGAATCGAGGAGCAGCCGGTAGGGGGGCTGGGAGTTCACCTGGTCAAGAACATGGTCGAAGAGTACCGCTACGAGCGGCTGGACGGATACAACCGGCTCCTGCTACGCATGGCGCTGGCCGGCAAGTAGAAATCTGCGGACCTACTCCCCAGGGGACGTCGTGTCACGAATGGAAGCGGAAGCGGACCACCCTCACGTCGAATTCCGCGAGGTCTCCAAGAGCTACGACGGAACCGCCCTCGCCGTGAGCGGGGTCTCGTTCTCCGTCGAAAGAGGTGAATTTCTTAGTCTGCTCGGCCCCTCGGGATCGGGGAAGACCACCTGCCTCTCCATGCTCGCGGGTTTCGAAGAGGTGACGGACGGCGACATCCGTCTGGGGGGACGCTCCCTGCGCGGTATGCCGCCTCGCAAGCGGGGGATCGGCATGGTCTTCCAGAACTACGCCCTTTTTCCGCACATGACGGTCGCCGCGAATCTGGAATTTCCGCTCGAGGTCCGGGGCGTCTCCCGAACCGAGCGGCGCGACCGGGTCGGGCGGGTTCTCGACCTCGTGCGTCTCGCTAAGATGGAGGACCGCCGACCTGCGGAGCTCTCCGGCGGCCAGCAACAGAGAGTCGCGATAGCCCGAGCGCTCGTCTTCGAGCCCGACCTGGTGCTGATGGACGAGCCGCTGGGGGCGCTCGACCGCCGGCTCCGCGAGGAACTGCAGTACGAGATCAGACGCATCCATCGAACCCTGGGCGTGACCGTCGTATACGTGACCCACGACCAGGGCGAGGCGATGGTGATGTCCGACCGCATCGCGGTGATGAAGGACGGCGGGATCCAGCAGGTAGCCGCTCCCGAAACTCTCTACGAGGAGCCGGACACCGCTTTCGTGGCCCGTTTCGTCGGAGAAAACAACACCTTCCGGGGGAGAGTCGAACGAGTTGACGGAACGCTGTGCGATGTGGCCCTGCACGGTCGCGGCGATGGCCGCCCGCACGAGGTGAGCGCCATGCGGATCGCCGATCTCTCGCCCGGAGACGAGACCACGCTCTCGATCCGACCGGAACGAATGGCCATCGCGCCCGAAGCAGGTCTCTACCGGAACGAGTTCGACGCCGAGATCGAGGACATCACCTTCCTGGGCGACCACCTGCGCATCCGGCTCGCCTTGTTTGGCGGCGCCTGCATCGCCAAGATTCCGAACCAGCTCGGCCAAGGCAGGGTCCTCGGCGGGGATCGGGTGAGAATCGGATGGACGGCCGTCGATTGTCGGGCTCTCGATGCCGATTGACGTGAGGTCCGGCGGAGAGCACCGAAATGCCGCCCGCCGGAGTCACCTTCGCATCATGATCGCGCTGCTCGCCGCAGCGCCCGGATGCGGCACCGACGACGGCTCCCTCACCGTCGTGTCCTGGGGCGGTTCTTACGCCCGTGCCTGCGTTCTCGGATACTATCAGCCCTTCACGGCGGAGACCGGGATTCCGATCAGCCTGGAGGACTACAACGGCGGCCTCGCCCAGATAAGGGCGCAGGTGGACCTCGGCAGCGTCCACTGGGACGTGGTGGACATGAACGTCGCCGACGCGACGCGGGGTTGCGAGGAGGGGCTGTTCGAACCGATCGATACCGGAGACCTCGCCCCTTCGGACGGGGGAGAGAGCATCGAAGACGACTTCTACGAAGGCACCATTTCCGAATGCGGTGCGGGAACGCTCTTCTATTCCACCGTGGTGGCGTACAACGAGACCAGCGTGGGCGCCAGCCCACCTGCGCGCCTCGACGATTTCTTCGATCTGGTGGCGTTCCCGGGTCGGAGAGGGATGAGGCGCACGCCCGAGGTCAATCTCGAGTTCGCGCTGATGGCGTCGGGGGTGGCGCCGGAAGACGTCTATACCGTCTTGAGCGGTCCGGGTGGCGTGGAGCGCGCCTTCGCCAAGCTCGACGAAATCAAGGACCAGGTCGTCTGGTGGGAGGCCGGAGCCCAGCCGCCTCAGATGCTGGCGGACGGAGAGGTCCTGATGACGACGGCCTACAACGGTCGCATCTTCAACGCACAGGTCTTGGAGCGACAGCCCTTCACGATCATTTGGGACGGTCAGGTACTGGACTTGGGGATGCTCGTAATCGTGGCCGGCACTCCCAACCTGCAGCAGGCCAAGGAATTCCTGCGCTTCTCCTCGCGGGCGAGTTCGCAGGCCGGCGTCGGGCGCTACATCGCCTACGCCCCGGTGCGTCGTTCTGCGGAGCCGCTCATTTCGGTCCACGCCGAGACCGGGGAGGAAATGGCTCACCATATGCCCACACACCCCGACCACATGCGGCGGGTGCTGCTGTTCGACGCCTCGTGGTGGGTGGACCACAAGGATGAGATGAACGAACGCTTCACCGCCTGGCTCACGCGATGATCGTTCCCGGGCGCCGACGCCCCCTGGCCGACCTCTCCGCGCGAACGAGGGCCGCGCTACTGGTTCTGCCGCTGCTGGCGTTCGTCGGGGTCTCCTTCGCGGCCCCGCTCACGACGGTACTCGTGCGCAGCTTCCACGACCCGGTCGTCGCCGACGCGCTTCCGGAAACACTCTCGCTGCTCGACGACTGGGACGGCGCCGACGGGCCTGCGGACTCGGTATTCGCAGCTCTGGCCGTCGAGTTCTTCAAGGCCGGAGAGGAACGGACCATCGGCAGGGTGGCGGGACGGGTGAATAGAGTCCGTTCCGGTTCGCGCGGCCTCATCGTGTCGACGGAACGGGCGCTGCGGGAGACCGAGGGACCGCGCGACCGCGCGGCCTTCCTGGCCCATGACCCCGCATGGGCGGAAGCGGAACCGTGGCGGGCGCTCGCAGTCGCAGGGGAGCGCTACACCCTCCGCAACTTCCTCGCGGCTCTCGATCTGGAACGGGTGCCCGGCGAGGGTGTCGTGCGAGTTCCGGAAGAACGGCGCGCCTATGCGCGACTCTTTGTAAGAACCCTGTCGGTCAGTCTGGGCGTCACCGCGATCTGCCTTCTGTTGGGCTACCCTCTCGCTCACCTGATCGCGAACTCGAAAGGCAGGAGGGCGACGATCCTTCTGGTCCTCGTGCTGGTGCCCTTCTGGACATCGCTGCTGGCTCGCACGACCTCATGGATAGTGCTGCTCCAGATGCAGGGCGTCATCAACGACATTCTGGTCTGGACGAAACTGGTGGACGACGACGGCCGGCTGGCGCTCGTCTACAACATGACCGGGACGGTCATCGCCATGACCCACGTGCTGCTGCCTTTCATGGTGCTCCCGCTCTACTCGGTGATGAAGCGCATTCCGCCAGGTCACATGCGGGCGGCGGCGTCGCTGGGCGCCGGACCGGTACGGTCGTTCCTGAGGGTCTACTGGCCCCAGAGCCTGCCGGGCGTGGGGGCGGGCTCCCTGCTGGTTTTCGTGCTCGCGACCGGTTACTACATCACACCTGCGCTGGTGGGAGGAAGTTCGGGCCAGCTCATATCCAACATGATCGCGTACCACATGCAGGAATCCCTGAATTGGGGACTCGCCGCCGCCCTGGGCGCGATCATCCTAGTCGCGGTGGCGCTGATCTTCGTTCTTTACGACCGGCTCGTGGGAATGAGCGGCATCGAGCTGCGGTAGCGGCACGTGGACGAACCTCTTTCAGCTTTCCGACGATGCTGGACCCGGAGGTCGGCGGCGGCGATGAGTGGCGGGCAGGAATGAACGGGGCGGCGGCCCGCGCCGGCAGAGGCGTCTACCTCGGGTTCTCGGCGGCGGTTCTCTGCTTTCTGGTCCTACCGCTCTTGGTCGTGGTTCCGCTCAGCTTCAACGCCGAACCCTACTTCACCTTCTCCGAGGGCATGCTCGCTCTCGACCCCGACGCATACTCCCTGCGCTGGTACCGGGCCATCACCGAAGACAGCATGTGGCGCGGAGCCCTGGTGAACTCGGTCGTGATCGGGAGCTCCGCCACCCTCTTGGCGACCGCGCTGGGAACTCTGGCCGCCTTCGGGCTCACCAACCCCGCCATGCCGCTGCGCAGGACGGTCACGGCTATCCTGCTCTCACCCCTGGTCACCCCGATCGTCATCGCGGCGGCAGGCATGTACTTCTTCTATTCCCGCGCCGGTCTGGGACAATCGCACCTAGGGCTCATCCTGGCGCACGCCGTCTTGGGAACGCCATTCGTGGTCATTACCGTCACGGCCACACTTGCGGGCTTCGACCGCAATCTGACCCGAGCCGCAGCCTCTCTGGGCGCCGGCTCCTGGCGCATCTTCCGCAAGGTCCAGCTTCCGCTCATCGCTCCCGGGGTCCTCTCGGGCGCACTCTTCGCCTTCGCGACCTCTTTCGATGAAGTCGTGGTGGTGATCTTCCTGGGCGGCGTCTCCCAACGCACCGTTCCCAGACAGATGTGGGCCGGCATCCGAGAACAGATCTCCCCGGCCATCCTCGCCGCCGCGACGCTGCTGATCCTCTTCGCGGTCGGCCTTCTGCTGACCACCCGCTGGCTCGCCGCTCGGACCGCCTCCACCTGAGTCCAACCGATGTCCGACCCCTTCAAGCAAGCGGGAGCCGAAAAACCCGACCTCGGCCTCCTTCTCAGAGCGACGTCACGAACGTTCGCGCTGAGCATCGAAATGTTGCCCCGGCCATTGAGAAAGCAGCTCACGGTCGGGTACCTGGTTCTCCGCGTCTCGGATTATTTGGAAGACAACTCCGCGATGAGCGCCGCCGCCAAGACCAGCGCTCTCGACCTATGGGCTGCGGTACTGGAGGCGAGGGCGGACGCCGACGAACTTGAAGAGCTCCTGGACGACTCTCCCTCAGATTCCATCCCCGATTTTCATGCGGCGCGGGCCGCCGGAAGGATAGCGGCCAGCCTCGGACGCCTTCCGCCTCGGGCCCGGGAGTTGATCGTGCGCCACACGGTCGCGACCACGCGCGGGATGGCGCGCTGGGTCGAACGAGGCCCCGATTTTGCCGACCTGGACGACCTCGACGACTACATGCACGAGGTCGCGGGTCGGGTCGGCCACCTGGTCACCTCGCTAGCCGCGCTCCGTTGGCAGGGGGTGTGCAGAGACCTGGAAGAACGAATGCGACTCGCCAGAGAGTTCGGGCTCGGTCTCCAGACCGTAAACGTGCTGCGTGGACTGAGCTCGGACCGCGACCGAGGGTGGATTTTCGTGCCGCGCTCGATGCTCCCACCCGGTATGGCCCCTTCTTCGATCTTCGACGAAGCGCACCGCGAGACCGCCGTCTCCGCAGTGCTGGAACTCGCCGACAAGGCCGAAGCCCACCTGGAGGGAGCTCTCGCCTGGGTCACATCGTTGCCGCTATCCGCCACCCGGCTGAAAATCGCGTTCGTCATGCCTCTCCTCTTCGGTGCGCGCACCCTGGCGCTCTGCCGCGAGCGGCCGGGCGAGGTGGTCGACGGAACGGTGAAGATGACCCGCTCGGAGGTGACGGCCCTGGTCAGGAAAACTCTCGCACTAGGCTGGTCCAACGCCTGGGTGCGTGGCAAGACACGGGGTTTGCTCCGACCCAGGCCGTCATGATGGGGTGGACCGCACGCGAGCTGAGGATCCCGTGTCGCACCGCCGCATCCGCGGATCTTTCAGCAGCCCGTGGACAGTCTCACGCGAGCCCGGAGAACGGTGCAAGCGACCGGATATTCCACGGACGGCCGCTACAGCCCCGAGACATCGTACACCTCGATTCGCACGCCCTCGAGCTCCTGCCACCCGGCTAGGATGGAGATCCCGTCGGTGAACAGGTAATCGGCTGCGGGAACCGGCCAGCGCAGGAATCCATCCTCCGAGAGAACCCCGAGCGTCGCGGCCGAATCCAGCGGATCTTCCGATCGCGGAACGAGCATTCTGTAGATGAGGCCCTCTTCGCCGCCGATCGCGAAATCGAAGGGTGGTAAGCTCTTCGGCAGAGTCATGTCGGCCATGATCTCTTCGAGCGCCGCCAATTCTCCTTCCGACGCCTCTCGGTCTTCCAGGAGCTGGGTCTGGATCGCCCCGAGCGCGTTGTCCGGCAAAGGATGCCGAGGAAGGCGGGAGTGGCAGACATCCCCGGTTTTGACGCCGTTGAGCGCGTAGGCGGTCAGACATTCGTCCTCCGCGTAACCCATTACGAAGCCGCCGTCGTACGCGGCCATGACGGGATGGAACCGGCTCAGGTCCGTCGAAAGTCCTGCGAGCGCCTCTTGAATACCTAAGGGATCCTCCCCGATCACCTCCAGCCATCCGCCCTCGTCCGTCGCGATCGCGACTCGATCGGCATCCCGGCCCGGGTAGCAGCCGTAACGGACCGCGAGTCCGGTGTCGAGCTCGACCAGCTTCCTGAGGGCGGGCATGGGACAATCGTTCATCGAGAACCGTCGCTCGTCCAGATGATTGCCCTCCGTGTCGAATATCTCGATGATCAAGCCGTCGAGTACCGCGACATTCGGACCGTAGGACGAAATATCGATCGGCAGTTCCAGTTCACCCGGCCCTTCGCCGCTACGGCCGAAACTGGACACGAGACCGGCATCGCTGTCGACTCGATGAAGGCGTCCGGCCAAGCCGTCGAGGACGAACCAGTCGCCGCCCACGCGCGCCGCCGCCGATGCCGAGAGCACCTCCGCGTGGAGGATGGCCTCGGGGGGTGCGCTGACCTCGGTCATCGGTAAATCGGTCGCACCGGCATCCGCACCTCCCCTGGAGTCACCGGCCTGGCAGCTTGCCAGGAGGAGGGTGCCGACGAGGAGCGTGGGGAGAGAAGAGGGAAGGGCTCCGCCATCCGATCTCGCCGCTGCGAAACGCGAGCGGCGGCGAGGGCGCCGGTGTCGCGGGTTGAGCGGGGGGACGGGGTTGGCCGCGCTGGTGCGGGCCACCCAGCCGGATACGTTGCATTGGCACATTTGTCGTTCCTTTGAAAAGGCTGAATGGAGGCGCCGCCTAGCGGATGAGGTATTCGAACCTCGATGTGAGACCTGCCTGACGTGACTGCATCCGGTAACCTACATGCCGGAACGGGGCAAAAGGATGGCGTTTTGGGACGACGTCGACATGAGAGCGTCGCCATCCGCTTTCAGAGGTTTCCGACGACTCCCTCGCGAACCGCGATCTCATCCGTGCCGGCCGAGCCGAAATCCGGAGGCCAGGCGACCGAACCTCCAGCGGCTATCCGGAGCCGTCGCATTACGTCCATGGTGAGGGCGACTCCGGGAAACATCTCGGCCGAGCCCGGATGTTCGTAGAAATAGACGCCCCGCACCGCAGGTCCGTGGACCGAGGCCGCGGCGCCTTGGATGACGAGCGCCGTCCGCTCGTTCAGGCCGACCCCGAACACCGCCGCTCCGCCGAGCGCGACCACTGGAAACCGACCCCGAGCCGGTCGCCGGGGTGCGGCCGACCTTATCTTCCGCGAAACTCCGGTCTCCTCTTCTCGATGAAGGCGCGCACGCCCTCCCTGCCGTCCTCGGAGGCGAAGGCTTCCATGAAGAGATCCTTCTCCAGCAAAAGTCCGTCGGCGAGCGGGTGTTCGAACGCCTGCCTGAGCGCCCGCTTCGCGAGCCGAAGCGCGACCGGACTCCAGCGCGCGATCCGCCGGGCGATCTCCAGCGCCCGCTCCAGATGCTCGCCGGGCGCCGTAACCTCGTCGACGAGGCCGATGCGCAGGGCGTCGTCGCTGCCCACGAAGTCGCCGGTGAAGCACATGATCGACGCCCAGCCTCTCCCGACTAGCCGGGGCAGACGCTGACTCCCGCCACCGCCCGGAATGAGTCCCAGCCTGATCTCCGCCTGTGAGATGAGCGTACCGGAATCCGCCACGCGCATGTCGCAGGCGAGCGCGAGTTCGGTCCCTCCACCGATGCAATATCCATGCAGGGCGGCGATTACCGGCAGCTCGAAGTCGGCAACGGTCTCGAAGACCCGTCTGGCCATGTAGGTCGCTCTCTGCTCTTCGGGCGATCGGGCCGCGAAGTCCCGGATGTCGGCTCCAGCGGCGAAGGCGCGATTGCCGGCGCCGCAAAGCACGACGGTCCGGACCTCCTCGTCGGAGCCCAGGGAGTCGAAGGCTTCGCAGAGTCGCGCGCGCAGTTCGGAGTTGAGCGCGTTCAACCTCTCGGGTCGATTCAAGGTCACCACGGCGACGCCCTCGTGCGGACGTTCGACGATAACCGTGGGGGCCGTCACTCGGCGTCACCTGCGGTCGTCTTGGCGTCCTCCTCCCTCGGCCAATGGTAAAACCCCCTTCCCGACTTCTTCCCGAGCCTGCCCTCGGCGACCATCTCGCGCAGAAGCGTCGGGGGCGTGAAACTTGAGGAACCGAGTTCCTCGTGGAGATAGTCGGCAATGGCGAGCCGCACGTCCAGCCCCACGAGATCGGTAAGTCGAAGCGGCCCCATCGGATGGCCGTACCCCAGCTTCATCGCCTTGTCGATGTCCGCCGGCGAAGCCACCTCCTCCTCGACCATCCGAATGGCCTCCATGCCCAGGGCGATGCCGAGACGAGAAGAGGCGAAGCCGGGGGAATCCCTGACGACTATGGGATCCTTGCCCAGGCGTTCCGAGAACGCGACCGCGATCGCCACCGTGTCGGGGGAGGTCTCGGGGCCGGCCACGACCTCCACCAGCCGCATGATGTGGACGGGATTGAAGAAGTGCATCCCCACGAAGCGCGTCGGTTCGGGCGCGCCAGGAGCCAGCCCGGCGACGGAAAGCGAGGAGGTGTTGGTGGCGACGACGGCGGTATCGGTCAACGCTCCGTTCAATTCGGCTAGGATGCGCCGTTTGACCTTTGCCACCTCGGGCGCGGCTTCTACGACCAGGTCGGCCTCGTCGACCGCTTCCCTTACGCTGGGCGCGGACTCGATCAAGGAGAGCGTCTTGTCGCGGTCCGTCTCGCTGAGCTTCCCCAAGGAGACTCCCTTGTCGAGGTTGGCCCGGATGCGGTCGCGAGCGTTGCTCCACCCGCCGGGTGCGGGATCGTAAACCCTGACCTCGCATCCGGCCTGCGCGCACACTTGCGCGATGCCGTGACCCATGGTACCGGCTCCGATGACCGCCGCGCGCTCGATCTTCATGACGTACCCTCCCAGAGCGTGACGATACCCTGTCCGACACCGATGCACATGGTCGCGAGGGCCTTGGCGCTGCCGCGCCGCTTCATCTCGTGCACGAGCGTCGTCACGATGCGCGCCCCCGAGCAACCGAGCGGATGGCCGAGCGCGATCGCGCCCCCGTTCACGTTGACGGTATCGGGATCGAGGCCGATCTCTCGGACGCAAGGGACGGCTTGGGCCGCAAAGGCCTCGTTTACCTCCGCAAGCTCGATCTCCGACGCCTCCCAGCCGGCTCGACGAAGCGCCCTTCCGCTAGCCGACACCGGGCCGAGTCCCATCAGGTCCGGCTCGACTCCCGCCAGAGCCGATCCGACGAAGCGCGCCATCGGCTCGAGACCGAGTTCGCGCCCCCGAGTCGAGGAGGAGAGCAGGAGGGTCGCAGCACCGTCGTTCAGGCCTGAGGAGTTGCCGGCGGTCACGGAGCCGTCCGCACGGAAAACGGGACGCAGACGGGCCAGTTCCTCCATGTCGGTTCCAGGTCTCGGGTGTTCGTCGCGGTCGACCATCTCGACTCCGCGCCGGCGCTTGATTTCCACCGGTACGATCTCGGCGTCGAAACGCCCGGCTTCCATTGCGGCGTGAGCCGCCTTCTGGCTCCTTACCGCGAATTCGTCCTGAAGCTCCCGCGTGACCGAGCGAACCTCCGCCACCCGCTCGGCGGTCTCGCCCAGGCTCACCGTCCAATCGGAGGAGAACGCGGGGTTCGCGAACCGCCATCCCAGCACGGTGTCGGCGAACTCAGGCACGCCCCTTGCGAACGCTTTCTCCGCCTTGAGCATTACCAGGGGGGCGCGACTCATGCTTTCCACACCGCCCGCGATGAAAAGGTCGCCCTCTCCGGCCGCGATGGCGTGACCCGCCGCGATTATCGCCTGCATGCCCGAGCCGCATAGCCGGTTCACGGTCTGGCCCGGGACGCCCACCCCGAGTCCGGCGCGGAGCGCGGCCATGCGAGCGACATTTCGATTGTCTTCGCCGGCCTGGTTTGCGCAGCCCATGATCACGTCGTCGACGATAGCGGGATCGATGCCGGAGCGTTCGACGAGGGCTTCCACCGCGACCGCCGCCAGATCGTCGGGGCGCACGGAGGCGAGCGCACCGCCGTGGCGGCCGATGGGGGTTCTGACCGCAGCCAGGACCCAGACCTCCCGCGCACCCATCTTCAGTCGAGCGCGACCCAGACGCTCTTGGTCTGGGTGTATTTCTCGAGCGCCGATTCGTAGCCGAGATCCCGCCCGAAACCGCTCATCTTGAAGCCGCCGAACGGAGAAGAGGCGTCGTAACGATTGTACGCGTTGACCCAGACCACACCGGCATCGAGGGCCGCCGCGACCCGATGAGCCTTGCCCGTGTCGCGAGTCCAAACCCCTGCCGCCAAACCGTAGATGGTGTCGTTGGCCTTCGCGACGGCGTCATCCACATCGTCAAAGGGGATCACGGCGGCGACCGGGCCGAAGATCTCTTCACGGGCAATCTTCATCTCCGGCTCGACGTCTGCGAACACCGTGGCTTCCACGAAGTTGCCCCTGCCGTTCACCGTGCGCCTCTCGCCTCCAGCGACTAGACGGGCGCCTTCGTTCCTTCCCGCCTCCACATAAGCCATGACCCGCTCGAGCTGCTCTTCGCTCACTATCGCGCCGATGCGGGTCGCGCGGTCGAAGGGATCGCCCACGGGCATGAACGCCGTCGAACCGGCGTAGTTTTCCACGAACTCGTCGTACACCGCTCGCTCGACCAGCACGCGGGAACCTGCGGCGCACACCTCGCCCTTGCCGTAGAAGACTCCCATGGTCGCTCCCTTGAGAGCCGCCTTCAGATCGGAGTCGGCGAAGACGATGTTGGGAGATTTGCCGCCGAGCTCGAGCGAGATCTTCTTCAGGGTCTCGGCCGCCGCCCGCATGACCTTCTTGCCGACCTCCGTGGAACCGGTGAAGGAGATGGCGTCCACGAGCGGATGCTCCACCAGGGCCGCGCCGGCTCCCTCGCCGTAGCCGGGCACCACGTTGAGGGTTCCGGCCGGGAAACCGACCTCGGCTGCGAGCTCGCCGAGACGCAGCGCGGTGAGCGGCGTCTGCTCCGCCGGCTTGAGCACCACCGCGTTGCCGGTGGCGAGAGCCGGAGCGACCTTCCAGCTCGCGAGCGAGAGCGGGAAATTCCAGGGGACGATGCACCCGACCACGCCAACGGGCTCGCGGAGAGTGTAATTGAGGAAGGCTCCCTGCACGGGAATGGTCGCGCCCTGCACCTTGTCGGCGAGCCCTGCGAAGTAGCGGAAGACACGGACGACCATGGGGATATCGACGAAGCGCGACTCGAAGTAGGGCTTGCCGTTGTCCAAGGTCTCCAGGCGGGCGAGCAGGTCGGCCTCGGCCTCGATGGCGCCGGCGAGTCGCCACAGGAGCTCCGCCCGTTCGGCCCCTTCGGCGGCGGCCCACTCTCCTCCCCTGACCGCGGCCGCCTTCGCCGCCTCTACCGCGCTGTCGATGTCGGCGTTCTCGGCCAGGGCGACCTCGGCGATCACCTCGCCGGTGGCGGGATTGCGCGTAAGGAAGCTCTTACCGGAAACCGCCTCGCGCCACTCGTTGGCGATCCAGAGCTTTCCGTCGCCCGGGACCGGTGCCTTGGGTTCGTCCATGCGGCGGTTACTTCCCGGTGAAATTGGCCCTTCGCTTCTGCACGTAGGCGGAGAGTCCTTCGCCGGCGTCGCTCGACGCGAACAGCTGGGCCTGGAGCTCACGTTCGAGTGCGAGCGCCAGTTCGAAGGGCACCTCGGCGCCGGTCTGTACCGACCGCTTGATAAGCCCGACCGCCTTGCTCGCCTTGCCGGGCGTCGTGAAGCCGGCGGCGTAATTCAGGACCGCCTCCACGAACGCCTCCGTCGAATCGGCTTCGATCACCTCGTTGACGATACCGAGCTCTTCCGCCCGTTCGAACGGGAAGGTGCTTCCCTCCGCCATGAGCTGGATGGCGCGGGATTTGCCGACGATGCGCGCGAGGCGCTGGGTGCCGCCCGTTCCCGGCAGCACACCCAGGTTCACCTCCGGCAGACCGGCCTTGCCCGCGTCCTTGCGCGCAAGCCGGATATCGGCGGCCATCGCGATTTCGAGGCCGCCCCCGACCGTGTGTCCGTTAAGAGCCGCGATCACGAGCTTGGGCGTTTGCTCCAGACGGTTGAGCGTCTCGTTGGCGTGGAGGCAGAAGCAGTACTTCCAGTCCGGATCGGCGCTGTCGAGCATGTTGATGTTCGCGCCGGCGCAGAAGAAGCGGTCGCCTTTGCCGGTAATGACCACGACCTCGACCTCCTTGTCGAAGCGCACGCTCACGATGTGCTCGTCGAGCTGACGCATCATCTCGTGGGTGTAGGTGTTCGCAGGAGGATCGTCGAGCGTCAGAAGGGCGATCCTGTCCTTCACATCGAGGTGAACTAGGGTGTTTTCGGCCATGGTCCGTGGGTAGCGGTGAGAGGTCGCCGACGGCGAGTCGGGAAGCCTTACACACCTGTTCCCGGCTGGTTCACCTGATCGATGTCAAGACTCCATGAGGTCGACGAACCTCTCAGCCGTTCTCGACTCCACGCGCGGATCGTCCACGGACCGTCAGAAGCGGATGTTCACCAACGAGATCCGCCAGGAAACGCCTGCGTCGTCGAGGTGGGGTGGAGGGTCGCTCTCCAGACGTACCGGCGTCGGAATCGGCAGCCCAAGGGAGAGTTCGTTTTCGTGCCATGCGATGAGAGAGCCGGCGGCCAGGACACCGGAGGCGGGTGGCGCCGCCCTCGGGTTCGATCTATCCAACAGTAGGGAAGCCCGGACCGTCGCCTCCGGCAGGATCTCCGAATCGGACCTGCTGAAAACCGCGCCGCCTACAAGGCCGGCCACGCTGCCGGCAAGCGGGAGTGCCAACCACGATCTGTCGGCCTCCGGTCGCGCGATGAGGGTTACACCCAAACCGACCGCGCCTCCGAGCACTCCGACCAAGCTGACCGCGCGCGCCTGACTGCGGCTCAACCCCACCCCGTGAGCCAATCCCGCACCCGCGATCAGGCCGACATTCCCGGTGATGAGCGCGGCCGCCATGCGGTCGCCGTCGTCGAGATCGAAGAGCGCCCCCGCAGCCGTGCCGAACCACATGCCCCACAGACTGCCGAGGCTTGCGGTCTCGGCCACCCCTTCGGTGACGTCCCGCCTGGCCAGCAGCAGACCCGCCAGGAGTCCGACGCCGCTGCCGGCGATGGTCGCTCCGTCGTCGACACGTTCCCGGGCGACGAAGGACCAGCCCCCTCCCTGTATCGCCCCCCAGGTTCCGCCCCATGTGATCGCCCGCGCCTGTCCCATCGTGTAGGGACGTCTTCCGGAGAGCGCCCGTCCACCAAAGAAGCCCGCCGGCCCGCCCAACAGAATGCCGACGCCGTAAGGCTCGGTCCCGTCGGCGTCCAGAGCGACCGGAATCATCACCCCCAGAAAGAGTCCGTACATGGTCGACCAGACCCGGAGCTCGAGAGAGCCGCTGCCGATCGTCGCCTGGCCGACGCGGTCTCGAATCAGCTCCGCGACCGGTGTGTCGGGGAACTTCAAGAGAATGAATTCGTAGAGCGCGGACGCCACCTCCTCGTCTCCCGCCCGTTGGAAGGATTCGGCGGCCCCGAGTAGGATCGACGCCGAGTCGGCTGAGCTCTGGGCCCTCCCGGTCGTGGGTGCGAGGGCGTGGAGTGCAAACGACATCGAGCAGATGAACGCTGTTCTCGCCACCCACCGGATGAGAGGTGCGCAACGCCTGCGGACCGCTCGGCCGCCGCGCCGTGGGAGACCGCGTTCATGGGAGCGCGGACTTGAGTTCGTGCCGGTCGGTCTGAACATGTCGGGGAGGATCCGTCGAGGAGGGTCGTACTTGGCGGGCGGGCGGTGAAGGACGCCGGCTCGGAGTACGTAACTTACGGGACGAGGAAGCTCGCGTTTCGGCGCCGTCGTACTCCGCGACGTCCTAGCCTGTCCGTATTCCGTAACTTACGGGCCAAGGGAGCTCGCGTCGCATTTTCAACACCAATCCAGACAATATGAAGTTTTCGGAAATGGTCACGGATTCGACTCTGCGGAGAGCGGTCTCGGCGATCGCCGCTGCGCTTGCGCTCGGGGCTTGGATCCTCCCCGATTCACAGGAATCCGGCCCGGTTCTGGTCGTCCCCGTGACAGGCGAGATCGAGCACGGACTCGCGCCCTTCATAGAGAGGTCGATCAGGGAGGCGGTCGAACGTGGGGCCGGTGTGGTCGTGCTCGAGATCGACACCCCGGGCGGGCGGGTCGACGCCGCTCAGCGCATAGTGGACGCGGTCACCGATTCCGAGACGCCCGTCTACGCCTTCGTCAACCGACGAGCGTTCTCGGCCGGCGCCATGATCGCGCTCGCCACCGATGGCGTCCGCATGCGGCCGGGAGCCGTGATCGGCGCAGCGACTCCGGTTCTCGGTACCGAAAAGGCGCCGGAGAAGTACGTTTCGGCCATGCGCAGTGAGATGCGCGCCATCGCCGAGCTCCGGGGACTCGACCCCGACGTGGCTGAAGCCATGGTAGACGAATCTGTCGCGGTTGAGGGTGTGAGCGAAGCGGGAAAACTCCTTACGCTTACGACGGAAGAGGCGGTGGAGGTGGGATACGCCGATGAGGTGGAAAACCTCGACGCCCTCCTCGCCGACCTGGGTTTCGCCGCTTCGGAGGTCGTGCTCATGGAGGTGAACTGGGCCGAGCACTTCGTGCGCTTTCTGGCGAATCCGGCCATAACCTCCCTGCTGCTCTCCATCGGTGTCCTCGGGCTCATCACCGAGATCAAGTCGCCCGGTTTCGGCCTCGCGGGAGCGGCCGGCGCCGTCGCTCTTTTCCTCTTCTTCGGCTCCCATCTGATACTGGGTCTGGCCGGAATCGAAGATGTGCTTATTTTCACGGCTGGGCTCGTGCTCATCGCCGTCGAGGTCCTGCTGCTGCCCGGATTCGGCATTTTCGGGATTCTGGGGCTGCTCGGCGTGGTCGGGGGCATCTACATGGGCCTGCTGGGTTCGCTCCCGCTGGCCGTCGACTTCACCAGGGCAGGTATGGTTCTCACCGTTGTGCTGCTCGCCACCGTCGTGACCGGCGGTGTGCTCGTGTACAAGCTACCCGGCAGCGCGACGCTTCTGCGCAGTTCGATCTTCCTGGGCCGTCGCATGGACCGAAGCACGGGCTTCGAGTCGCAGCACGTGCGCTCCGAACTGGTGGGACGACGGGGTCAGGCGGTCACCGATCTGCGCCCGTCGGGTACCGCTCTCATCCACGGAGAGCGCGTCGACGTGGTGTCGGATTCGGAATGGATCGATGCGGGAACCCAGGTCGAGGTAATCTCGGCGGAGGGTTACCGCCAGGTCGTCCGCCCCGTGACCCGGGAGCGGATTCCTCCACCTCAACCAAGTCTCGATCAGGACGGATAAATGGAAAACAATCTCGACTCTCTCTTCAGCCTGATGGGTGTCTTCGCACTCATTTTCGTGGCCGGCGTCTTCCTGTGGGCCGTGCCGGTGCGTCTTTGGATCGAGGCGATCTCGGCGGGCGTCCGGGTGGGCATCGGCTATCTGGTCGGTATGCGTCTCCGCAAGGTGTCGCCGCCGGCGGTGGTGCGCCCTCTCATCTGGTCCACCAAGGCGGGTCTCGACCTCGAGATCGCCGACTTGGAGGCCCACTATCTTGCCGGAGGTCAGGTGCACAGGGTGGTGCGGGCGCTGATCTCGGCCGACAAGGCGAACATCGAGCTCTCCTTCAATCAGGCGGCGGCCATCGATCTGGCGGGGCGAGACGTTTTCGAGGCGGTGCAGGTCTCGGTCAACCCCAAGGTCATCAACACGCCCAAGGTCGCGGCTATGGCCAAGGACGGCATCCAGCTCATCGCTCTCGCCCGGGTGACCGTGCGCGCCAACATCAATCGTCTCGTGGGCGGCGCGGGCGAGGAGACCATTCTGGCCCGCGTGGGCGAGGGCATCGTCTCCACGATCGGTTCCTCGGGAACCCACAAGGGAGTGCTCGAGAACCCGGACGCCATCTCGCAGACGGTCCTGCAGAAGGGGCTCGATTCGGGCACGGCCTTCGAAATCCTCTCGATCGACATCGCCGACGTGGATGTGGGCAAGAACATAGGTGCCGAGCTCCAGACCGATCAGGCGGAGGCCGACAAGAGGGTGGCCCAGGCCAGGGCGGAAGAGCGCAGAGCCATGGCGGTCGCCTCCGAGCAGGAGATGACGGCCAGGGTGGCCGAAATGAGGGCCGAGGTGGTCAAGGCCGAGGCCCAGGTGCCGCTCGCCATAGCCGACGCCTTCCGTTCCGGCAATCTCGGCATTATGGACTACGTCAAGTACCAGAACGTCGAGGCGGACACCTCCATGAGACGGTCAATCGCCGCTCCGGACGACACCGGCGGCGAACAGGGAAGCTGACCGACCCCGCGAACCATGGAGTATCTCGTAATTCTGGCTGTTCTGGCGACGCTCTTCGACGCCATGAACAAGAAGAACAAGCAGAAACGCCAGAGGGCCGAGCTCGAGGAGATCGAACGTCGCGAGGCCCAAGGCGACACACCCTCGGCGGTGGCGGAACGGGCCGCGACGAAAGAGACGACGGGGCGGTCTGACGGGTCGCCTCCGTCGGTCGCGTCGGTCCCGGTTGAGACCAGACCGCGGTCGCGCACGGAAGTCGCGGAAGATCCCGATGCGGTGCGACTGATGCTGAAGCAGCTCGGGCTCGGTGTCGAACCACCCGGGCTCGAGACTCCGACCGTGCCGCCACCGAGCAGCCGGCAGGATACGGCTCCGCGCCCTCCGGGCCGGCGAGGCTCCGGAGGCCGGGGCGTACCTGCCTACAGAGGCGCCTCCGAGCACGGCGGCGGAAGCGCGAGCTCCGCGCGGCGGCGGGTTCCCGAGCGCCACAGGGCCGCCCCGGCCTCGCGGGACGTGGCGCCGCCCGACTTTCGGGCGCCCGCCGCAACGGAGCGGCGGGACCGGCAGCCGACGTCCGTCCGCACCCGCCGTCCTGTTGCCGCCGAAGCGACCTCGGTCGCGAGAAGAGACCACCCGCTCCACCGGCGGAGCCGGGGCTACGGAACCGCCCCTTCCACCCGAGCCCCCTCGCGATGGGGACTCAAGGCGGAGAAGCGCTCCCCGGGAAGCGACGTTCGGGCCATGCTCGCCGGCTCGGATTCGCGCTCCCTCAGGAACGCGATCATCCTCCGGGAGGTGTTCGGGCCGCCCGCCGGCACCAGGAAGGATCCCGCCGACCCACGCTCGTGAGACCTGCAGGCCGCTAGACGACCTCCTCCTTCGTCATCTGCCGCAGCACCGCCCGCAGGATACCCCCTTCCCGGTAGTAGCGGACGTCCACCTCGGAATCAAGACGGGCCACGGCGCCGAATCGGGTTTCACGGCCGTCGCCCCGTGCGACGATGTCCACTTCGGCCCGAGGCGCGAGCCCGTTCTCGATGCCGAGCACGTCGTACACCTCGGTGCCGTCCAGACCGAGCGCGCCGGGGCTTTCACCCGGCATGAATTCCAAAGGCAGCACGCCCATCCCGACGAGATTGCTGCGGTGGATGCGCTCGTAGCTCTCGGCGATCACGGCGCGCACGCCGAGTAGCGCGGTACCCTTGGCGGCCCAGTCCCTCGAGCTGCCCGTGCCGTACTCCGCTCCCGCCAGCACCACCAGCGGCGTCCCGTCCTCCCGGTATCTCAGAGCGGCGGCGTAGATGCTCATCTCCTCGCCGCTGGGATGATGGATGGTGCGGCCGCCCTCGCGTCCGCCGAGCAGAAGGTTTCTGATGCGCACGTTCGCGAAGGTGCCCCGCATCATCACCTCGTGGTTGCCGCGCCGCGCACCGAAGGTGTTGAAATCCTTCACCGCGACTCCCAGCGAACGCAGGTAGCTGCCGGCCGATCCCGCCTTGGCTATGGCTCCGGCCGGCGAGATGTGGTCCGTGGTGACCGACTGCCCCAGCACCGCCAGCGTCCGCGCACCGCGGATGTCGGTCGGGGGAGTCGCGTCCGAAGCCATGCCTTCGAAGAACGGAGGATAGCGAACGTATGTCGATTCCGGTTCCCACTCGAATAGCCCTCCCTCCTCGGGAAGAGGCAGGTTGCGCCAGTTGGCGTCGCCGTCGGCCACGCGGGCGTAGCGTTTCGCGAACATCTCCGGCTTCAGCGAGGCGGAGATGGTGTCCCTGACCTCCTCGGGAGACGGCCAGATGTCTGAGAGAAAGACTGCGCTGCCGTCGGAGCCCGTACCGAGTGGTTCGGCGCTCAGATCGATATCGACCCGCCCGGCGATCGCGTAGGCCACTACCAGGACCGGCGAGGCGAGGTAGTTGGCGCGGACCGCCGGATGGATCCGAGCTTCGAAATTACGGTTGCCGGAGAGCACCGACGCCACCACCAATCCTCCATCCTCGACCTCGCGCTGCACGGCGACGGGCAGCGGACCGCTGTTGCCGATGCAGGTCATGCAGCCGTAGCCCACAACGTGAAAGCCCAGGGCTTCGAGGTAGGGAAGGAGTCCGGCCTGCTCGAGATAGTCCGTAACCACGCCGCTCCCGGGCGCCATCGCCGTCTTCACGGCATCGGGAACCGAGAGACCGCGCTCGACCGCCGCCTTCGCGAGCAGACCGGCGCCGACCATCACGGAGGGGTTGGAAGTGTTGGTGCAGCTCGTAATGGACGCAATCACCACGCTGCCGTGGTCGAGCGAGCCGGCGGTGCGCTCCGTTCCCGAGCCGTTCGACGCCGCGCTTCTTCCGTTCGCGGACGCGCCGGCGGGCAGGAGGCCGGGGAGGTCGCGGGTGAAGCTTTCGCGCATCTCGCTCATGCGGATCCGGTCCTGAGGTCGCCTGGGTCCGGCGAGCGACGGTTCGACCGAACCGAGGTCGAGCGCCACCGAGGAGGTGTACCGGGGGTCCGGCGTCCCGTCGGTGCGGAAGAGCCCCATCGTTCTGGAGGCGCGTTCCACCCGCTCGATGTGAGCCTCGCTTCTGCCGGTGCCACGCAGGTATGCGAGCGCTTGGGCGTCCACCGGAAAGAAACCGACGGTGGCCCCGTACTCGGGCGACATGTTGGCTAGGGTCGCGCGGTCGGGAAGCGAGAGCGCATCCAGACCCGGACCGTGGTATTCGACGAAGCGCCCCACCACGCCGTGCTCGCGGAGCAGCTCGGTAACCCTCAGGACGAGGTCGGTCGCGGTGGAGCCGCGCGGCAGGGATCCGCTCAAGCGCACGCCGACCACCTCGGGAAGCAGCATGTAGTAGGGCTGCCCGAGCATGACCGCCTCCGCCTCGATGCCGCCCACGCCCCATCCCAGCACGCCGAGACCGTTCACCATCGTCGTGTGCGAGTCGGTGCCGACGAGCGTGTCGGGGTAGAGCATCGGCCCGCCGCTCTCGTTTCGGTGGACCACCGAAGCCAGGTGTTCGAGGTTCACCTGATGTACGATGCCGGTGCCCGGCGGCACCACGGAGAAGTTGTCGAAGGCCTGTTGCGCCCAGCGTAACAGCGCGTAGCGTTCCCGGTTGCGTTCGAACTCGCGCTCCACGTTGAGTCGGAAGGCGTCGGCGAAGCCGAAGTGATCCACTTGGACCGAGTGGTCGATGACCAGGTCTACCGGCACGACCGGGTTGATGCGATCCGGGTCGCCCCCCAGAGCCTTGATACCGTCGCGCATAGCGGCGAGATCCACCACGGCCGGGACGCCGGTGAAATCCTGGAGTACGACGCGGGCGGGCATGAAGGGGAGCTCGAAGCCGGAGGTCTCCGGACTCCAGGCGGCCACCGCCTCCACATGGGCCGCGGTGGTCGCCCCGCCGAGGAGGCCAAGCGCGTTCTCGAGGAGCACTCGGATGGTGAAGGGCAGAGCGGCAAGATCGTCGACGATACCCGCATCCTCGAGGCCGCCCAGACGGTGGCACGAGGCGCTCCCTTCGGCGAGGTCGAGAGATACGAGGGTTCCGAAAGGGTCTGTGGCGGATGGATGGCTCACAATGTCTCCGGCTGGGGTTGCTGCTGGGCACTACCGTCGGCTCGTAATTTTGTGCCTGGCAGCTCGTGGCGAAACTCGCGCGAAGCCTTGACGCGGGCGGGGCGAAGTGCGACCATATAGCAGTTCGTGGCGAAAACTCGCGCTAGTACCGAGAGCGGCGAAGAGAATGCAAGGTCGCGCTGTTGGTGGGAGGCTTTGCCCACGGGCCGATTAGTCCCGCCCGGGATTGGCGTGCCGTACGCGCGTTCGGGCCGGGGTGGCGGAACGGTAGACGCGGCGGCCTCAAAAGCCGCTGTCCGCAAGGACGTGCGGGTTCGATTCCCGCCCCCGGTATGCCATGACAACTGAGTCGATCGAGCCCATCGCGGCTCCACTGTGAGGAACACCTGATGGAAGCGGAAGCAGGAGCTGAGAAGAGCCCCACTCTGAGAATGCGGGACGACCGCACCGGGAGGGAATATGCCTCTCAGATTCTCGAGGGCGACGTGGTTCGCGCCATGGACCTTAGGAGAATCAGAGTCGAGGATTCGGATTTCGGCATGATGTCGTACGATCCGTCCTTTTCGAACACGGCGAGCACACGCTCCGCCGTAACCTACGTCGACGGCGGCAAGGGCGTCTTGCGCCACCGAGGCTACCCGATCGACCAGCTTGCGGAGCGGTCGAGCTTCCTGGAGGTGTCCTTCCTGATCCTCAACGGGGAACTTCCGACGGCGGACGAACTGGAAGCCTTCGAGAAGACGGTCGCGGCCGAGTACGCCTTGCCGGCGCACATGGACGGCCTCTTCGACTCGTTCCCGCACGCGGCATCGCCCATGGCGATGGTCATGACCGGAGTGAGCGCCTTGGCGGCGGTCTCGCCGGAGGCCCGCGATGTGACCGATCCCGAGGCTCGCCGGCGCGAGACCGTCAAGCTCATCGCCAAGATGCCGACGCTGGCCGCTCACGCATTTCGCCGGAGTTTGGGAGAGCCCTATTTGGCCCCGGTCGGCGGGAGCTATGCCGGCAACTTCCTTCATATGCTCTTCGACAGCGACGACGGCGAGCGGGACCCCAACCCGGTCTTCGAGAAGGCCCTCGACCTGCTTTTCGTTCTCCACGCCGACCATGAGCAGAACTGCTCGACGACGGCGATGCGGGTGATCGGCTCGTCTCACGCCGACCCCTATTCGGCGCTGGCGGGCGCGATCGGCGCCCTGTCCGGACCGCTCCACGGCGGAGCCAACGAGGCGGTTCTGCGCATGTTGCGCCGGATCGGCACCGTCGACCGGATTCCCGAGTTCCTCGACGGCGTGAAGGACAAACGGGAAAGACTCATGGGCTTCGGACACCGGGTTTACCGCGCCTACGATCCGCGCGCCAGCATCATCAAGCGTGCCGCCGACGAGGTATTTCAGGTAGCAGGGCGCAATCCGCTTCTCGATGTCGCCGTCGAGCTCGAGCGCATCGCTCTCGACGAGGACTACTTCATCTCCCGCAACCTCTACCCGAACGTCGATTTCTACTCCGGACTCATCTATCAGGCGATCGGTCTTCCGATGGGGATGTTCCCCGTGCTCTTCGCCGTTCCGCGCACGGTCGGTTGGTTGACGCAGTGGGACGAGATGCTTCGAGATCCCGAGCAGCGCATCGCGAGACCTCGACAGGTCTACGTGGGTCACGACGAGAGGCCGTACGTGGGCGTGGATGCCCGGGAATGACCCCACGGCGGTAGGCGACCTGACCCTGATCGATCTCCGCCATCAGGGAAACGGAGGAGCGATCGCCTGTTATCTGCTCGATGCCGAAGGGCCGACGATAGTCGATCCCGGTCCGTCCACGACCGTCGACAGACTCGTGGACGAGCTGGCGGCTCGGGGTGTCGGCCGAGACGATCTCAGGCACGTGCTGCTGACGCACGTCCATCTCGACCATGCCGGAGCGACCGGCCATCTTCTCAGACGTTTCCCGCAGGCCAAGGTGTGGCTTCACGCCGACGCCGCTCCTCACCTGATCGATCCCACCCGACTTGTGGCGAGCACGCGCAGGACCTTCGGCGCGATGCACGACGAGCTCTGGGGCGAGGTCTTGCCGGCGGCCGGGAGCAGGGTCGAGGCGGTCGGGCTCGGCTGGCGGCTGGGACGGCTCAGGGCGATTCACACTCCCGGTCACATTTCCCATCATCTCGCCTACCTCGACGAGGGGGAAGGCACCCTCTACTCCGGCGATTCCATGGGGATCGTGCTGGGAGGCGGACCGACCCACCCTCCCACGCCTCCGCCTGCCGTCGATCTCCGAGCATGGGAGAACACGCTCGCCGCGCTGGCCGCTTTCGGAATCGAGCGTTTCGCGGCCACGCACTTCGGAACGCATTCCGACTTCGAGAAGCGTCGCACCGATTTGGCCGACCGACTGTGCAAGCTCGAGGCCGAAGTACGTCAAGCCATGGCCAGGAACGACGACGGGGCGGGCGCCCGCTACCACGAGAGAGCGCTGGCCGAGCAGTCGGTGGGGCGAGATGACTCCGACCGGAAGGCGATGAAGCGATATTTCGACACCTTTCCCGCGCGAACCGACTGGGCCGGCGTCGTCTTTTACCTGGAGCGAAACCCCTAGCGGTCCGCGGACCGCCCGGCAATCGGTGCGACTCCCTAAGTGGAGGCGACCGCAGCAACTCCGCGATTCCGGAGGAACCGCACGATGACATTCGAACAGATCGCGCATGTCGCCAAGATCATGGCGCTGCTCGCCTGCCTGCCGCTTACTGCGGCTTCCCCTGCCGCATCGGCCCAGGACACAACCCGCCTGCGCGCGGTACCGCCGCCGGTCGTCACTCCACCCTTCATGCAGCGCGCCTACGAGCGGGGATGGAGAGACAGGGACGGCTCGCCCGGCGAGGACTACTGGATCCAGGGCGGCACCTACGAGCTCGCGGCCAGGCTTTTTCCCGACGAATCCCGAGTGGAAGGCAGCGTGCGCATACTCTACGCGAGCGCGGCGCCAGGACGATTTCCCACGGTCTGGCTGCACCTCCATCAGAACCTTCATTCCGAAGGGGTTCCCAGGGAGGAGCCCGTCGAGATAACGGGAGGCATCAACGTGCGCGGCGTCGCCGTGGACGGCGACCCGCTGGAGGAGCTCGACGACCCGATCACCCCCGGTCAGACAGGGTACCACATCGCCGGGACCTTGATGGAAATCGCGCCCCGGGAGCCTCTCCAGGCCGGGGATTCCATGGAAATCACGATGGATTTCGACTTCGTCGTGCCGGAGAGCGGAGCGGGACGCATGGGGCGCTCCGAACGCGAAGTCTACTTCATCGGGTACTGGTTCCCCAAGATGGCGGTTCTGGACGACCTGCGCATCTGGAACGTCGACCCCTACCTGGGCAGGGGAGAGTTCTACGACGGCTTCGCCGACTACTCGGTCGAGATCTCGGTGCCGGAAGGATGGACGGTGATGGGAACCGGGGAGCTGCAAAATCCGCAGGAGGTTTTTTCGGCCCTGACTCTCGAACGCCTGGCCGAAGCCCGCGAATCCGACTCACGCGTGGTCATCGCCGGCCGCGGGGAACGGGGAATTGGCGCCGTGACTCGCGAGGGGGTCAACGGCTGGCTTACCTATCGTTTCAGCGCCACGCAGGTGCGCGATTTCGCGTGGACCGCCTCCAACGTTCAGAACTGGGATGCGGTGTCGGCGGTGGTCGGAGACGTGGACGGCGACGGAGAGGACGATCGCACCTTGGTGCATTCCTTCTGGCGGCCCGAACGGGCGCCGCTATGGGAAGAGCAATGGCGCTGGGCGAAGTTCTCGATCGAGCACCATTCGGACTACACCGGTTTCCCGTATCCCTGGCCCCACATGACCTCGGTCGAAGGCGCGGACATCATCGGCGGCGGGATGGAGTACCCGATGCTCACCGTCATGGGGTCGTACGAGGGAGGCGGTGAACAGGACCTCTTCAACGTCACCTCCCACGAGATCGGGCACATGTGGATCCCGATGATCGTCGGCACCAACGAAAAGGCCTACGCGTGGATGGACGAGGGCGCCACCACCTTTCTGGAGGGCGAGAGCCGCATGGAGTTCTGGCCGGGCGTCGACCATCACAGGGTCGAGGCACGCAGCTACCTGCAGGTGGCGCACGCCGGATTGGAGGCATCCATGATGCGGCACTCGGACGCCTTCCCGCCCGGTCCCGCCTACGGCGTTGCCGCGTACGTGAAACCTGCAGCTCTGATGGTCGCGCTCCGCGAGCTGATTGGGAAGGAAGCCTTCGACAACGCCTACCGCACCTTCATCGACGAGTGGGCCTACAAACACCCGACTCCGTGGGATTTCTTCAACACCTTCGAACGCTTCGCCGAGCAGGATCTGGACTGGTTCTGGAGCGGCTATTTCTTCGAACCATGGCCGATGGACCACGCAGTGGGCATGGTGAGGACGGGAGCGGGCGCAGGACCTGCGGTGACGATCGAAGACCGCGGTTTCGCACCGTTCCCGACCTCCGTTCGCGTCACGACCTCGTCCGGCGAGATCTTGGAGTTCGCGATACCCGTCGAACACTGGCTCGAGGGCAACGGAGAGTATTTGATCGAGATGTCGCCTTCGGTCGGGTCGGTGGTGAGGGTGGAAATCGACCCGTCAGGAACCGCCCCCGACTCCGACCGAGACAACAATATCTGGCCTCGCGGTTAGCCGGACGGAAGGAACGCCGCCCTTCCGCCTGTTAGCTAGCGCCCCGAGCCGCGCTTGCCGGTCGGCCTGCTCGACCGTGAGGACCCGGTCGACGCCCGGGGCGGCGTTCGCGGACGGGCGGAGCTGCTCGACGCCCGGGGCGGCGTTCGCGGACGGGCCGAGTTGCTCGATGCCCGGGGCGGCGTTCGCGGACGGGCGGAGCTGCTCGATGCCCGGGGCGGCGTTCGCGGACGGGCGGAGCT